>NZ_LJSC01000044.1:0-24529 GCF_001303875.1 Gemmobacter sp. LW-1
GCCCCCATGGCAAAGGCAAAGTTTGAACGGAACAAACCGCACGTCAACATTGGCACGATTGGCCACGTTGACCACGGGAAGACGACGCTGACCGCTGCGATCACCAAGTATTTTGGTGAATTCCGCGCCTATGACCAGATTGACGGTGCGCCGGAAGAGCGTGCTCGCGGGATCACGATCTCGACGGCGCACGTTGAGTACGAATCGGATGCGCGTCACTATGCGCACGTCGATTGCCCCGGCCACGCGGACTATGTGAAGAACATGATCACGGGCGCGGCGCAGATGGACGGCGCGATCCTGGTTGTTTCGTCGGCTGACGGCCCGATGCCGCAGACGCGCGAGCACATTCTGCTCGGCCGTCAGGTGGGCATTCCCTACATGGTCGTGTTCATGAACAAGGTGGACCAGGTCGATGACCCGGAGCTGCTGGAACTCGTGGAAATGGAAATCCGCGAACTGCTGTCGTCGTATGACTACCCCGGCGATGACATTCCGATCATCAAGGGCTCGGCTCTGGCGGCGATGAACGGCACCGACAAGGAAATCGGCGAAGACGCGATCCGCGCGCTGATCGCGGCGGTGGACGAATACATCCCGACCCCGGCGCGCGCTGTGGACCAGCCGTTCCTGATGCCGGTCGAAGACGTGTTCTCGATCTCGGGTCGTGGCACGGTGGCCACCGGCCGGATCGAGCGTGGCGTTGTGAAGGTTGGCGAAGAGCTTGAAATCGTGGGGATCCGCGCTTCCAAGAAGACCGTCTGCACCGGCGTCGAGATGTTCCGCAAGCTGCTGGACCAGGGCGAAGCGGGCGACAACGTCGGCCTGCTGCTGCGTGGCGTGGACCGCGACGGGATCGAGCGTGGTCAGGTGCTGTGCAAGCCGGGTTCGGTTAAGCCGCACACCAAGTTCGAAGCGGAAGCCTACATCCTCACCAAAGAGGAAGGTGGCCGTCACACGCCGTTCTTCGCGAACTACCGTCCGCAGTTCTACTTCCGCACGACCGACGTGACCGGGACCGTTGAGCTGCCGGAAGGCACCGAGATGGTGATGCCGGGCGACAACCTGAAGTTCAACGTGTCGCTGATCGCGCCGATCGCGATGGAAGAGAAGCTGCGCTTCGCCATCCGCGAAGGCGGCCGCACCGTCGGCGCCGGCGTGGTGTCGAAGATCATCGAATGATGATCCAAAGACGCGCCATAAAAGGCGTGTCGAAGGTCTCAGATACGAAGGGCCGCCCAAAAGGGCGGCCCTTCTGCTTTCGCGGTGGACGCGCGACGGGAGGCGGCTAGGGTAGGCGTGCCCGGATCCGAGGAACCCGCCCATGACCGATTGCCTGTTCTGCCGGATCGCCGCCGGTGCGCTGCCTGCGCACAAGCTTTATGAGGATGATCACATCCTCGCCTTCCTCGACCTGCACCCGATCCGGCCCGGTCATGCCCTGGTGATCCCGAAGGCGCATCACGTCTGGTTCGAGGATCTGCCGCCCGACCTTGCGACCCGCGTGACCACCTGCGCGCAACAGCTAGCACGCCGGATGAAGGCGCTTTACGGCGTGCCGCGCGTGGCGATGTTCTACACCGGCATTCATGTGCCGCATGCCCACGCCCATGTGGTGCCCATGCAGGATCAGCATGACGTGACCTCGGCCGCCTATCTGGCCGATGGGCCGGGTGTGTTCAGCGCGCCGCCGCAATTGCCCGCCGAGGAGATGGCCGCCATCGCCGCCGCCCTTCGACCCGCCTTTTCCTGACCCGGAGTTTCCGATGCCCCGTTACATCCATTCCATGATCCGCGTGCTGGACGAGGCGCGCGCGCTGGCCTTCTATGACATGGCCTTCGGGCTGCGCGTGGCCGAGCGGCTGGATTTTCCCGATTTCTCGCTGATCTACCTGTCTAATGCCGAATCCGAGGTGGAACTGGAGCTGACGGTGAACCGGGGCCGGACAGAGCCATATGATCTGGGTGACGGCTACGGTCATATCGCCTTTTCGGTTGAGGATATTGCCGCCGAACATGCGCGGTTCACGACGGCCGGGCTGAACCCCGGCAAGCTGGTGGATTTCGCGCCGGGCGGCAGCGTGATCGCGCGGTTCTTCTTCGTCACGGACCCCGATGGCTATAAGATCGAGGTCTTGCAACGCGGCGGGCGTTACCTCTGACCGCCGGAAGGCCGCCCTAGGGGCGGCCTTTGTCATTGCGGGGGCAGCCTGATCCATTTATGTTATGATATAACGTAATGGAGATGCCCGTGAGCCAGACCCGCGATTCCCGCCTGCCCGTCACCGTTCTGTCCGGTTTTCTGGGGGCGGGCAAAACAACCCTTTTGAATGCTATCCTGAACAACCGCGAAGGCCGCTGTGTTGCAGTCATCGTCAATGACATGTCCGAGGTGAATATCGACGCGGATCTGGTGCGTGCTGGCAGCGACCTGAGCCGGGCGGAGGAAAAGCTGGTCGAGATGACGAACGGCTGCATCTGCTGCACCCTGCGCGAAGACCTGCTGACCGAGGTGCGTCGCCTGTCGGAGGAGAGCCGTTTCGACTATCTGCTGATCGAATCAACCGGCATCGCTGAGCCGCTGCCTGTGGCCGCTACCTTCGACTTCCGTGATGCGGAGGGGGAAAGCCTGTCCGATGTCGCCCGGCTGGACTGCATGGTGACCGTGGTCGATGCGGTGAACCTGCCGCGCGATTTCGCCTCGCATGATCTGCTGGGCGACCGGGGTGAGGTGCTGGGGCCGCAGGATGATCGCAGCATCGTGCAACTGCTGACCGAGCAGATCGAATTTGCCGATGTGATTGTTCTGAACAAGGTCTCCGATGCCGCGCCCCGCGCCCTGGCGGAGGCACGCGCCATCGTGCGGTCGCTGAATGCCGATGCGCGGATCATCGAGACCGACTTCGCGCGGGTTGATGCGGGGCAGGTGCTGGATACCGGGCTTTTCGATTTTGACCGCGCCCATCAGCACCCGCTTTGGGCGCAGGAGCTTTACGGTTTTGCCGATCATGAGCCGGAGACCGAGGAATACGGCATTTCGTCTTTCGTTTACCGGGCGCGGGCGCCTTTTGATCCGGGCCGTGTGTATCGGGTGCTGAATGGTGATCTGCCGGGTGTCATCCGCGCGAAAGGGCATTTCTGGCTGTCAACGCGACCGGACTGGGCGGTGGAGTTCTCGCTTGCGGGGGCGATATCATCGGTGCGGCCCTTGGGGCGGTGGTGGGCCTCGGTTCCGACGGAACGCTTGCCGAGCCATCCCGAGGCGCGGGCCGAGATTGCTGCGCAATGGGTCGAGCCATGGGGCGACCGGCGGCAGGAGATCGTGTTCATCGGTATGGGGCTGGACCGGGCCGCGCTGACGGCGGCGCTGGATGCGGCGCTGGTGCCTGCGCAGGTATTCCGGCCGGAAGATTGGGCCGGCATGGCCGATCCGTTCCCGCGCTGGGGCGCAGGGGCGGCATGAGGCGCAATCTGGCAACACGGCTGCGGCGGCGTCCGCAGAAGGGTGCCCCGATGGCGGTCTACGACGGGCTGCCGCCACCGTTGCGGCGTTGGCTGGCCGGGGCGCTTCTGCCGTGGAGCGCCGCCAGCGCCTTGCGGCTGTGGCGGCGCACGCTGGCCGAAACCGGCAGCGAGGCAGCGGCGCTGGACCGTCTGACGATCGCCGAAGCGCGGCTGGTGGCGCGGGATGCGGCGCGCATCTGGGGGGCGGGGCATCCGATGGCTGGTGGTGCGGTGCAACCTGTGGCAGGATAGAACCACACCGATGGAGGGAAAGATGAACAAGACCGCCTGAGCCTGTTTCCATAAACATCAGCCAAAGGTCTTGCCATGCCCTTCCCTAATCCCGCCTTGCGGCATCCGATGCGTTTTGCCGACGGGTCTGAAAACCTGTCGATGGTGCATCTGGCCGCTGTCATCGACCATCCGAACATTACCGTCGGTCGCCACGCCTATGCCAATGACTTCGATCCACCGGAGGACTGGGCGGCGCGGCTGGCGCCCTATCTTTATCCCGGTGCGCCGGAACGGCTTCTGATCGGGGCCTTCTGTCAGATCGCGCATGGTGTGCGTTTCATCACCGCGTCGGCCAATCACCTGATGGGCGGGTTCAGTACCTATCCTTTTGCGGTTTTCGATCCGGCGACGCTGCCCCTGATGCTGGGGCAGGTGAAGGGTCTGCCAGATACAGTGATCGGTCCGGATGTCTGGATCGGCCACGGCGCGCTGATCCTGCCTGGCGCGCGTCTGGGTGCCGGGGTGATCGTTGGTGCCGGGGCGGTGGTGGGCGGTGAGGTGCCGCCTTATGCGATTGTCGCGGGCAACCCGGCGCGGGTGATCCGCTATCGCTTTGCCCCCGATGTGGTCGAACGCCTGCTGGCGCTGGCGTGGTGGGACTGGTCCGCCCATCGGATCGAGGCGGCTTTGCCCGCTTTGATGACCGATGACATCGACGCACTGGAGCGGTGCTGAAAATTCGGGGCAGCCTCAGGTTGCCCCTTGATTTCCCCCCATGGGTGCCGTAATTCCCGCCGCAGGCCTAGGGGTATAGCTCAGTTGGTAGAGCATCGGTCTCCAAAACCGAGGGTCGCGGGTTCAAGTCCTGCTGCCCCTGCCAGGCCCTTCCAGATATGATGTGTGAAGTGTTCAGGCGCTGTGGCGCTTGCGCTCTGCTATGGGCGCTGTCCCGAAATGCTGCCGGTAGGCGCGGCTGAACCCTTCGGCTGAGCCGTAGCCGTAACGATGCGCCACACGCTCAACCCGCTGGCCGCGCGCCAGATCCTGCCGTGCCAGCAACAGCCGCCACCGGCGGGCATAGGCCCCGGGCGTTTCGCCCATGGTTACAGTGAACAGGTCTGCGAACCGGCTGAGCGAGAGGCCCGCGATGGCGGCGAGATCGTAATTCAGCCAGGTCTTTTCGGGCTGGTCGTGAATGGCGACGATGGCGCGGCTGAGCCGGGGGTCTGCCAGGCCTGCCAGAAGGCCGGGTGTGGCAGAGCCCGAGGCGATGCAGTCCCGCAGCATCCGTACAATCAGAACTTCGGTCAGCCGCGCGATGACGGATGCACTGCCACAGCGCGGGCCGGTGATCTCGGCCTGAAGCAGGCGGATCAGCGTGGCGCCTTCAGCATCCTGCCGCAGATCGACGCGTACCGGATCTGGCAGAGCGCTGGCCAGCGGGTTGGCCACCCCGCCCCAATCGACGCGGGCCGAGAGCAGCGGCGCCCGCTCGCCGCTGTGCAGCGCCTTGCCGCGCAGGCACAGCAGTGCGTGATCTGCCGTGCCGTCCTGTGTTGCCAGCACGATCAGGTTTCCCGTGCCCACAGGTGCGGGGCTGACGGACAATGTGAAGCGCGCCATCAGGCTGGACAGGCGGTCGGGGCGGGTTTCGGGGGTTTCTGTCATGTTCTTCGGATTTTCAGGATGAAAACACTTGATATACCCACCCGGTATCAAAGCCAAGAAAGGATACCCGATGCTGATGCCGCGACAGAAAACCCCGGATCTTGCTGTTCCGACGCTGGACCATGGGGCCTTCGATCTGGCGGCGGAGCGGAATGAGCGTGGTACGCTGGTCTGTTTCTATCGCGGCCTGCACTGCCCGATCTGCGCGACCTATCTGACCGAGTTGCAGAAACGCGTTGCCGATTTTGTGGCGCGCGGTGTTGGCATCGTTGCGGTCAGCTCTGACACGGCGGAGCGCGCGCGGGGTATGGCCGCTAAAATCGGAGCCGATACCTTGCGCATCGGATATGATCTGCCGCTGTCGGTTGCGCGGGACTGGGGGCTTTACCTGTCCACATCGCGCGGCAAGGCCTCCATCGGGCTGGAGGAGCCTGCGGTATTCTCCGAACCGGGCCTGTTTCTGGTGACGGCGCAGCAAACACTTTACTACGGATCGGTGCAGACCATGCCCTTCGTGCGCCCGCATTTCTCGGAACTGGTGGGGGCGCTGGACTTCGCCATCAAGGCTGACTACCCGGCGCGGGGCGAATATACGGGTGCGGTTTAGGCTGCGGCACGGCTTGCGCTTGAAATCCGGGGCGCAAGCGCGTATCTCCGCCCCCTGAAACGGCGCACGCGCATTGGCAGGACTTCACGCATGGCAAAGGTCAACCCTCTCCAGTTCATCCAGCAGGTGCGCACCGAGGTGGGCAAGGTTGTCTGGCCGTCGCGTCGCGAAGTTGTGCTGACGACGATCATGGTGTTCATCATGGCCGCCCTGTCGGCAACCTTCTTCAGTCTGGTCGATCTGGCGATCCGCAGCGGTCTTTCCGCTGTCGTCGGCGGCTTCGGCGGCTGAGCGATAACGCCGTTTTTCCTTGTATTCCGGGGCGCGGACCGTTATGTCCGCCGCAACGAATGGGAAACCGGCGCGCAGCGATTCGAGTTGCGCGCTGTTTTTTGTTCCGTCCGGGGTGAGCTATCGCCCTGATTTGGCAGGAATTTCACGGGCCGGGCTGCGGCCTTACCCGTGCGACGAAGGTGGTGAAGGCAGCATGGCGAAGCGGTGGTATTCGGTTTCCGTCCTCTCGAATTTCGAGAAGAAGGTCGCCGAGCAGATCAAGCAAGCCGTGGCGGAAAACGGCCTTGAGGACGAGATCGAGGAAGTTCTCGTTCCGACCGAAGAGGTGATCGAGGTGCGCCGCGGCAAGAAGGTGACCTCCGAGCGTCGCTTCATGCCGGGCTATGTGCTCGTGCGCATGGAGATGTCGAATCGCGGCTACCATCTGATCTCGTCGATCAACCGGGTGACGGGGTTCCTTGGCCCGCAGGGCAAGCCGATGCCGATGCGTGATGCCGAGGTGAACACCATCCTGAACCGCGTCGAGGAGGGGCAGGAGGCGCCGCGCACCCTGATCCGTTTCGATGTGGGCGAGAAGGTCAAGGTGACCGACGGCCCGTTCGAGGGTTTCGACGGTATGGTCGAGGGTGTGGACGACGATCATCAGCGCCTGAAGGTCACGGTGTCGATCTTCGGCCGTGCGACCCCGGTCGAACTGGAATTCACTCAGGTCTCCAAGCAGATCTGAGTGCTGTGCGTGGGAGGCGAGGGGTGCGCCCCGGACCGGACCACTAAACCATGCGCCCCCAAGGGTGCGGTGACAAAGGAGACGGCCAGATGGCCAAGAAGATTATCGGCAGCCTCAAGCTGCAAGTGAAGGCCCAGCAGGCCAACCCCTCCCCGCCGGTCGGTCCGGCGCTGGGTCAGCGCGGTCTGAACATTATGGCCTTCGTTAAGGAATTCAACGCGAAGTCCGCTGATTTCGCGCCGGGCACCCCGATCCCGACGGTCATCACCTACTATCAGGATAAGTCGTTCTCGCTCGACCTGAAAACCCCGCCGGCTTCCTACCTGCTGAAGGTCGCTGCTGGTCTGCCGGCCGTCGGCAAGCGGAACCGTCCGAAGGGTTCGTCGAAGCCGGGCCGTGAAGTGGCTGGCAAGGTGACCGCGGCGCAGATCCGCCAGATCGCCGAAACCAAGATGAAAGACCTGAACGCGAACTCCGTCGAGGCCGCGATGCAGATCATCCTCGGCTCGGCCAAGTCCTGCGGCATCGAAGTGAAGGGCTGAGATCATGGCGAAACTCGGTAAACGTACCAAAGCCGCCCGCGAAGCTTTCGTTGGCAAGGAACTGGTCTCGGTTGAGGATGCGGTGAAGCTGATCAAGTCGGCTGCCACGGCGAAATTCGACGAAACCCTTGAAATCGCGATGAACCTCGGTGTTGACCCGCGTCACGCTGACCAGATGGTTCGTGGTGTTGTCCAGCTCCCGAACGGGACCGGCAAGACCGTGCGCGTGGCGGTGTTCGCCCGTGGCGCCAAGGCTGATGAAGCCAAGGCCGCCGGTGCCGACATCGTGGGCGCCGAAGACCTGATGGAAACCATCCAGTCGGGCAAGATCGAATTCGATCGCTGCATCGCGACCCCGGACATGATGCCGCTGGTCGGTCGTCTGGGTAAGATCCTTGGCCCGCGCAACCTGATGCCGAACCCGAAAGTCGGCACCGTGACGATGGACGTGAAAACGGCTGTCGAAGCGGCGAAGGGCGGCGAAGTCCAGTTCAAGGTCGAAAAGGCCGGTGTGATCCATGCTGGTATCGGCAAGGTCTCGTTCGAGGACGGCAAGCTGTCCGAAAACGTCCGCGCTTTCGTTGACGCCGTGACCCGCGCCAAACCGGCAGGGGCCAAAGGCACCTATGTGAAGAAGGTCTCGCTGTCCTCGACCATGGGTCCGGGCGTGTCGATCGACCTCGCTTCGGCTTCGGGCAACTGAGGCCATACGAAATTCCCCTTGGTGACAAGGGGATGGCGGGGCGGCAACGCCCCGTCCTGTCCGAGACGGCGGGTGGCGCGCAAACGCCTTAATCTCCTGCCTGAGATGGGGATCGGGATTGAAGAGCGCTTCGGCGGTCTTGGTTTCGGGAACCCCAAGCGGACCCGAACGCCCCTGGCGACAGGGGCAGATACGAGCCGGGGGGAAACCCCCAAACTTGGAGTGAAACTGTGGATAGAGCCCAGAAAGAGAAAGTGGTCGAGGAACTCGGCCAGATCTTCGAAAGCTCTGGCGTGGTTGTGGTTGCACACTACGCGGGTATCACGGTTGCAGAGATGCAGGACCTGCGGGCGCAAATGCGCGCCGTCGGCGGTTCCGTTCGCGTTGCCAAGAACAAGCTCGCCAAGATCGCCCTTGAAGGGAAACCCGCTGCGAAGATGGGTGACCTGCTCACGGGCATGACCGTGATGTCCTTTTCGGAAGACCCCGTCGCTGCGGCGAAGGTCTGCGAGGCTTACGCCAAGAAGAACGACAAGTTCGTTATTCTGGGCGGTGCCATGGGCGACACGGTTCTGGACCAGGCCGGTGTGAAAGCCGTGGCCGCCCTGCCGTCGCGCGAAGAGCTCATTGCTCAGATCGTGTCGATGATCGGTGCGCCCGCGTCCAGCATCGCCGGGGCCATTGGCGCGCCTGCTTCGAACATCGCTGGCATCCTTTCGACCATCGAGGACAAGGCTGCGGCCTGACCTTGGGATATTCGCGTGGGTTGCCCAATCCCGTTGGAACCCCCATCTTAACTGAACGGAACTGAAAAATGGCTGATCTTAAAGCTCTCGCCGAACAAATCGTCGGTCTGACCCTCCTGCAAGCCCAGGAACTGAAGAACATCCTGAAGGATGAGTATGGCATCGAGCCGGCTGCTGGTGGCGCGGTGATGGTTGCTGGCCCGGCTGCTGGTGCGGCTGCTCCGGCTGAAGAAGAAAAGACCGAGTTCGACGTCGTTCTGACCGACGCCGGCGCCAACAAGATCAACGTGATCAAGGAAGTGCGCGCGATCACCGGTCTTGGCCTGAAAGAAGCCAAGGACCTGGTGGAAGCCGGCGGCAAAGTGAAAGAAGGCGTTGCCAAGGCTGATGCCGAAGCGATGAAGAAGAAGCTCGAAGAGGCTGGCGCCAAGGTCGAGCTGAAGTAATCCTTCCGGTGCCCTGGCACTGAAAGGTCTACGGATCGGGCTGGGTCTGACCATGCGTCAGGCCCAGCTTGAGCCGTCTCAAGGGACCCCGGCTCGGAAGGTGCTGTGCGCAGCTTCTTCCCAGGCGTGGTTCGAGGTTCGGGAGCGGCCCGTCGGGAAGGGCCGCATGAATGGAACCTCCCCCCTGATCGCAATCGGCACGCGCCTGAGCCCCGACAGGCCGCGCGTCGGCGAAACAGAAAGGTGACGATGAGCATGGCTCAGAGCTACGTTGGCCAGAAGCGGATCCGCCGCTACTTTGGCAAAATCCGTGAAGTCCTTGAAATGCCGAACCTCATCGAGGTTCAGAAATCCTCGTATGACCTGTTCCTGAAATCGGGCGACGGCCCGAAGGCGCAGGATGGCGAGGGCATTCAGGGCGTCTTCCAGTCGGTTTTCCCGATCAAGGACTTCAACGAGACCGCCGTTCTGGAATTCGTGAAATACGAGCTGGAAAAGCCGAAATATGACGTCGACGAGTGCCAGCAGCGCGACATGACCTATGCCGCGCCGCTGAAGGTGACGCTGCGTCTGATCGTGTTCGATGTCGATGAAAACACCGGCGCCCGGTCGGTGAAGGACATCAAGGAACAGGACGTCTACATGGGCGACATGCCCCTGATGACGGCGAACGGTACGTTCATCGTGAACGGCACCGAGCGCGTGATCGTCAGCCAGATGCACCGTTCGCCCGGCGTGTTCTTCGACCACGACAAGGGCAAGACCCATTCCTCGGGCAAACTGCTGTTCGCCTGCCGCATCATCCCGTATCGCGGCTCGTGGCTGGACTTCGAGTTCGACGCCAAGGACATCGTGTTCGCACGCATTGACCGTCGCCGGAAACTGCCGGTGACGACGCTGCTCTATGCCCTGGGCATGGATCAGGAAAGCATCATGAAGGCGTATTACGATACGGTCACCTTCAAGTATCAGAAGAACAAGGGCTGGGTGACCCGGTTCTTCCCCGAGCGCGTGCGCGGCACCCGGCCGAGCTATGATCTCGTGGATGCGGCCACCGGCGAGGTGATCCTGAAGGCGGGCGAGAAAGCCACGCCGCGTATGGTCAAGAAATGGATCGACGAGGCGCAGATCACCGAACTGCTGATCCCGTTCGACCATATCATCGGCCGCTATGTCGCGCGTGACATCATCAACGAAGACACCGGCGAAATCTGGGTCGAGGCCGGTGATGAGCTCACCATGGACTACGACCGCGACGGCGAGGTGAAGGGTGGCACGCTGAAGGTGCTGCTGGATCAGGGCATCACCGAGATCCCGGTGCTGGACATCGACAATATCAACGTCGGTCCCTACATCCGCAACACAATGGCCGCGGACAAGAACTGGAACCGCGACACCGCGCTGATGGACATCTATCGCGTGATGCGTCCGGGCGAGCCGCCGACCGTGGAAGCCGCCTCGACCCTGTTCGACACGCTGTTCTTCGACAGCGAGCGCTATGACCTGTCGGCCGTGGGCCGCGTCAAGATGAACATGCGTCTGGATCTGGCGAAGCCGGATACCCAGCGCACGCTGGACCGCGACGATATCGTCCAGTGCATTAAGGCGCTGGTCGAACTGCGGGATGGCAAGGGCGAGATCGACGACATCGACCACCTCGGCAACCGCCGTGTGCGTTCGGTGGGCGAGCTGATGGAAAATCAGTATCGCGTCGGCCTGCTGCGCATGGACCGTGCGATCAAGGAGCGGATGTCGTCGGTGGAAATCGACACGATCATGCCGCAAGACCTGATCAACGCCAAACCGGCCGCTGCCGCGGTGCGCGAGTTCTTTGGCTCGTCGCAGCTGTCGCAGTTCATGGACCAGACCAACCCGCTGTCGGAAGTGACGCACAAGCGCCGTCTGTCGGCGCTCGGGCCGGGCGGTCTGACCCGCGAACGCGCGGGCTTCGAGGTGCGCGACGTTCACCCGACCCACTATGGCCGGATGTGCCCCATCGAGACGCCGGAAGGCCAGAACATCGGTCTGATCAACTCGCTGGCCACGTTTGCCCGCGTGAACAAGTATGGCTTCATCGAAACCCCCTACCGCAAGGTGGTGGACGGCAAGGTGACCGACGATGTGGTCTACATGTCGGCGACCGAAGAGATGCGCCATACCGTCGCGCAGGCCAACGCCGCGCAGGATGAGCAGGGCCGCTTCCAGGACGATCTGATTTCGTCGCGGAAAGCGGGCGAATTCATGCTCAATCCGCCGGATGCCATCGACCTGATCGACGTGTCGCCGAAACAGCTCGTGTCGGTCGCGGCTTCGCTCATTCCCTTCCTGGAAAATGACGACGCCAACCGTGCGCTGATGGGTTCGAACATGCAGCGGCAGGCCGTGCCGCTGCTGCAATCGGATGCCCCCTTCGTCGGCACTGGGATCGAGGCCGTCGTGGCCCGCGACTCGGGCGCGGCCATCATGGCGCGGCGCGGCGGCGTGATCGACCAGGTCGACGCGACCCGTATCGTTGTGCGTGCGACCGAGTTCCTGGAACCCGGCGAGCCGGGCGTGGACATCTATCGTCTGCGCAAGTTCAAGCGGTCGAACCAGTCGTCCTGCATCAACCAGCGCCCGCTGGTGAAGGTGGGCGACAAGGTAGCGCGTGGCGAAGTGGTGGCCGATGGCCCCTGCACCGACATGGGCGAACTGGCGCTTGGCCGGAACGTGATCGTGGCCTTCATGCCGTGGAACGGCTACAACTATGAAGACTCGATCCTGATCTCGGAGCGCATCCTGCGCGACGACGTGTTCACCTCGATCCATATCGAGGAATACGAAGTCGCCGCCCGCGATACCAAGCTCGGGCCGGAAGAAATCACCCGCGACATCCCGAACGTCGGTGAAGAGGCGCTGCGCAACCTCGACGAGGCTGGCATCGTTTACATCGGCGCAGAGGTGCAGCCGGGTGATATTCTGGTCGGCAAGATCACCCCGAAGGGCGAAAGCCCGATGACGCCGGAAGAGAAACTCCTGCGCGCCATCTTCGGGGAAAAGGCCAGCGATGTGCGCGATACTTCGCTGCGTCTGCCGCCGGGCGCCTATGGCACCATCGTGGAAGTCCGTGTGTTCAACCGTCATGGCGTGGACAAGGACGAGCGTGCGCTTCAGATCGAGCGTGAAGAAGTGGAACGCCTGTCGCGCGACCGCGACGACGAGCTGACCATTCTGGAGCGCAACATCTATGCGCGTCTGAAGTCGCTGATCATGGGCAAGGTCGCCGTCAAGGGTCCGAAAGGCATCAAGGCCGGTTCGACCATTGATGACGAACTGCTGGGTTCGCTGTCGCGTGGCCAGTGGTGGCAGCTTGCTGTCGGCGAGGAAGATCTGGCCAAGGAAGTCGAGGCCCTGCACGACCAGTTCGAGGCTCAGCGCCGCGCGCTGGACCTGCGTTTCGAGGACAAGGTCGAGAAGGTCCGTCGCGGCGACGATCTGCCTCCGGGCGTGATGAAGATGGTCAAGGTGTTCGTCGCGGTGAAGCGCAAGCTGCAACCGGGCGACAAGATGGCCGGTCGTCACGGCAACAAGGGCGTTATCTCGAAAGTGGTGCCGATGGAGGACATGCCGTTCCTCGCGGATGGCACCCCGGTCGATCTGGTGCTGAACCCGCTCGGCGTGCCGTCGCGGATGAACGTCGGTCAGATCCTTGAAACGCACATGGGCTGGGCCGCGCGCGGTCTGGGCCTGAAGATCGACGAGGCGCTGAAGGACTATCGCCGCTCCGGCGATATGACTCCGGTGCGTGAGGCGATGCGTCTGGCCTACGGCGACGAGACCTATGACGCTGCCTTCTCGGACCGCGACGAGGACGAATTCCTTGAACTGGCCGGGAACGTCACGCGCGGCGTGCCGATTGCCACGCCGGTCTTCGACGGTGCGAAAGAGGCGGATGTCAACGACGCGCTGCGCCGGGCCGGTTTCGACCAGTCGGGTCAGTCGGAGGTGTTCGATGGCCGCACGGGCGAGAAATTCGCCCGCCGTGTCACCGTGGGCGTGAAATACATGCTCAAGCTGCACCACCTTGTCGACGACAAGCTGCACGCACGTTCGACCGGACCGTACTCCCTCGTCACCCAGCAACCGCTGGGCGGCAAGGCGCAGTTCGGTGGTCAGCGTCTGGGGGAAATGGAGGTCTGGGCGCTGGAAGCCTATGGCGCCGCCTACACCCTGCAAGAGATGCTGACGGTGAAGTCGGACGACGTGGCCGGCCGGACCAAGGTCTACGAGTCGATCGTGAAGGGCGAGGACAATTTCGAGGCGGGCGTTCCCGAGAGCTTCAACGTGCTCGTCAAGGAAGTCCGCGGCCTCGGCCTGAATATGGAACTCCTGGATGCGGAGGAGGAGTGAGGGCGGTCGCGCCCTCCTCACCCATCCCTCTTTTTAAGGACGCAAGATGAACCAGGAACTGACCAACAACCCGTTCAACCCGGTTGCCCCCGTCAAGACCTTTGACGAGATCAAGATCTCGCTGGCTTCGCCCGAGCGGATCCTGTCGTGGTCCTATGGCGAGATCAAGAAGCCGGAAACCATCAACTACCGCACGTTCAAGCCCGAACGTGACGGCCTGTTCTGCGCGCGGATCTTTGGCCCGATCAAGGATTACGAATGCCTTTGCGGCAAATACAAGCGCATGAAATATCGCGGCGTCGTCTGTGAGAAATGCGGCGTGGAAGTGACGCTCCAGAAGGTGCGGCGCGAGCGGATGGGCCATATCGAACTGGCCGCCCCCGTCGCCCACATCTGGTTCCTGAAGTCGCTGCCGAGCCGGATCGGCCTCATGCTCGACATGACGCTGCGTGATCTGGAACGCATCCTCTATTTTGAAAACTACGTCGTCATCGAGCCGGGTCTGACTGACCTGACCTATGGCCAGCTGATGACGGAAGAGGAATTCCTTGACGCGCAGGACAATTACGGCGCCGACGCCTTCACCGCCAATATCGGCGCCGAGGCGATCCGCGAGATGCTGTCGAATATCGACCTCGATTCGACGGCCGAACAGTTGCGCGAAGAGTTGAAGGAAGCCACGGGCGAACTGAAGCCGAAGAAGATCATCAAGCGGCTGAAGATCGTGGAATCGTTCCTCGAGTCGGGCAACCGTCCCGAGTGGATGATCCTGACCGTGCTGCCGGTGATCCCGCCGGAACTGCGCCCGCTGGTCCCGCTGGACGGCGGCCGCTTCGCCACGTCCGACCTGAACGACCTGTATCGTCGCGTCATCAACCGGAACAACCGCCTGAAGCGGCTGATCGAACTGCGTGCGCCCGACATCATCGTGCGCAACGAAAAGCGGATGCTGCAAGAGGCGGTGGATGCGCTGTTCGACAATGGCCGTCGCGGCCGCGTGATCACGGGCACCAACAAGCGCCCGCTGAAATCGCTGTCCGACATGCTGAAAGGCAAACAGGGCCGGTTCCGTCAGAACCTGCTGGGTAAGCGCGTCGACTTCTCGGGTCGTTCGGTCATCGTGACCGGGCCGGAACTCAAGCTGCACCAGTGCGGCCTGCCGAAGAAGATGGCGCTCGAACTGTTCAAGCCCTTCATCTATTCGCGTCTGGAGGCCAAGGGCCTGTCCTCGACCGTGAAACAGGCGAAGAAGCTGGTCGAGAAAGAGCGCCCGGAGGTCTGGGATATCCTCGACGAGGTGATCCGCGAGCATCCGGTTCTTCTGAACCGTGCGCCCACGCTGCACCGTCTGGGCATCCAGGCGTTCGAGCCGCAACTGATCGAGGGCAAGGCGATCCAGCTTCACCCGCTGGTCTGCTCGGCTTTCAACGCCGACTTCGACGGCGACCAGATGGCCGTGCACGTCCCGCTGAGCCTTGAAGCGCAGCTGGAAGCCCGCGTTCTGATGATGTCGACGAACAACGTTCTGTCGCCCGCCAACGGCGCGCCGATCATCGTTCCGTCGCAGGACATGGTTCTGGGCCTTTACTACGTCACCATGGAACGCAAGGGCATGGTTGGCGAAGGCAAGGTCTTCCGCGACATCGAGGAAGTCGAACACGCGCTGGCCGCCGGTGCGGTGCACCTGCATGCCAGGATTCAGGCGCGTCTGCGTCAGGTCGATGACGAGGGCAACATCGTCTGGAAGCGCTATGAGACGACCCCCGGTCGTCTGCGTCTGGGCAATCTGCTGCCGCTCAACGCCAAGGCGCCGTTCGAGCTGGTGAACCGCCCGCTGCGGAAGAAAGACGTGCAGACCGTCATCGACACCGTCTACCGCTACTGCGGCCAGAAGGAATCGGTGATCTTCTGTGACCAGATCATGGGTCTGGGCTTCCGCGAGGCCTTCCGTGCCGGCATCTCGTTCGGCAAGGACGACATGGTGATCCCCGACAACAAGTGGGAGATCGTCAACGAGGTGAAGGATCAGGTTGCCGGGTTCGAGCAACAGTATCTGGATGGTCTGATCACCCAGGGCGAGAAGTACAACAAGGTCGTGGACGCCTGGTCGAAGTGTAACGACAAGGTCACCGACGCCATGATGAAAACCATCTCGGCGCCGAAGTTTGACGACACTGGTGCCGAGAAAGAGCCGAACTCGGTCTATATGATGGCCCACTCCGGTGCACGGGGTTCGGTCACGCAGATGAAGCAGCTGGGCGCGATGCGCGGCCTGATGGCCAAGCCGAACGGCGAGATCATCGAGACGCCGATCATCTCGAACTTCAAGGAAGGTCTGACCGTTCTTGAATACTTCAACTCGACCCACGGCGCCCGGAAGGGTCTGTCGGATACCGCGCTGAAGACGGCGAACTCGGGCTACCTGACCCGCCGTCTGGTGGACGTGGCGCAGGACTGCATCGTGCGCGTGCACGATTGCGGCACCGAACGCGCGATCAATGCCGAGGCTGCGGTGAATGACGGTGAGGTCGTGGCTTCGCTGGCCGAGCGTGTGCTGGGCCGCGTGGCTGCCGATGACATCGTGGTGCCGGGCACCGACGAGGTGATCGTCAAGAAGGGTGAGCTGATCGACGAACGTCGTGCCGATGCCATCTCGACCCATGGCGTGCAGCATTGCCGCATCCGCAGCCCGCTGACCTGCGAGGCCGAGGAAGGCGTCTGCGCCATGTGCTATGGTCGTGACCTTGCACGCGGTACGCTGGTGAACATCGGCGAGGCTGTCGGCATCATCGCCGCGCAGTCGATCGGCGAACCGGGCACCCAGCTGACCATGCGGACCTTCCACATCGGTGGCGTGGCCCAGGGTGGCCAGCAGTCATTCCTGGAAGCTTCGCAGGAAGGCCGGATCGAGTTCCGCAATGCCAACCTTCTGTCGAACGCCAATGGCGAGCAGATCGTCATGGGCCGCAACATGTCGCTTGCGATCATCGACGAGAATGGCGGTGAGCGGGCGGTTCACAAGCTGACCTACGGCTCCAAGCTGCACGTCAAGGAAGAGGCGCAGGTCAAGCGCGGCACCAAGCTGTTCGAATGGGACCCCTATACCCTGCCGATCATCGCCGAGAAGGCCGGTGTTGCGAAGTTCGTGGATCTCGTCTCGGGCATCTCGGTCCGCGAGGACACCGACGATGCGACGGGCATGACCCAGAAGATCGTTTCGGACTGGCGGTCGGCGCCGAAAGGCAGCGACCTGAAGCCCGAGGTCATCGTGATGAACCCGGAAACGGGCGAGCCGATGCGCAACGATCAGGGGCACCCGATCAGCTATCCGATGTCGGTCGATGCCATTCTGTCGGTCGAGGACGGGCAGGAACTGCGGGCCGGTGACGTGGTGGCGCGTATCCCGCGCGAAGGTGCCAAGACCAAGGACATCACCGGGGGTCTTCCCCGCGTGGCGGAACTGTTCGAGGCCCGTCGTCCGAAGGATCACGCGATCATCGCCGAAACCGATGGCTATGTGCGCTTTGGCAAGGACTACAAGTCCAAGCGCCGCATCACCATCGAGCCGGTGGACGAGACCCTGCCGACGCAGGAATACATGATCCCGAAAGGGAAGCATATTCCGGTTCAGGAAGGCGATTTCGTCCAGAAGGGCGATTACATCATGGACGGGAACCCCGCGCCGCATGACATCCTGCGCATCATGGGTGTCGAGGCGCTGGCGAACTACATGATCGACGAGGTGCAGGACGTCTATCGACTGCAGGGCGTGAAGATCAACGACAAGCACATCGAGGTGATCGTTCGCCAGATGCTCCAGAAATACGAGGTTCTGGACTCGGGCGAGACGACGCTGCTGAAGGGTGAGCATATCGACAAGATCGAACTGGACGAGGCGAACGAGAAGGCCCGGAACCACGGTCTGCGCGAAGCGCAAGCGGAGCCGATCCTGCTGGGTATCACCAAGGCCAGCCTGCAAACCCGGTCGTTCATCTCGGCGGCGTCGTTCCAGGAAACCACCCGCGTTCTGACCGAGGCTTCGGTTCAGGGTAAGCGCGACAAGCTGGTCGGCCTGAAAGAGAACGTCATCGTGGGTCGTCTGATCCCGGCCGGCACCGGCGGTGCCACCAGCCGTGTGAAGAAGATCGCGCATGATCGGGATCACGAGGTGATCGAGGCCCGCCGTGCCGAGGCTGAAGGTGCCGCCGCTCTGGCCGCTCCGTCCTTCGATGTGATGGACACCGAAGGCGACAGCGGTCTGGTCGATACGGTCGAAAGCCGCGAGTGATCGCTGCCTGCAAGGGCATTGAAACCTGGGAAACCCCCGCGCTTGTCGCGGGGGTTTTCGTTTTGACAGCAGGCTCTGGCCCGGCCATGCTGGTGCGGATCATCAGGGGGATGCGGTGAAGATCCGAAACCAGATTATCGGGTTGATGCGGTTTTCTTACCCGTCCAAAGGCGGTTTCGTGAAATCGGGCGATGACCCGGAGGCGCAGGCCAAACGGCTTTACGATCCCGCGCGGCTGGAACGCCGTTTTGATCTGTTTGAAAAGCTGACGCTGCCGTCGCTGCTGGCGCAATCAGATCAGGATTTCCGCATGGTATTCCTGATCGGGCGTGATCTGCCGGATGTCTGGCGCGACCGTTTGTCGGATGCCGTGGCACCGCTGGCGGGTGCACGGCTGGTGTCGCTGGTATCCCTGCCGCACTACCTTGCGGTGCGGCGTGCCTATGCCATGGCTGAGAAGGATACAGCGACTCATATCACCGGCTTCCGTCTGGATGATGATGACGCGCTGGACATTCATCATGTCGCGCGGATGCGGGCCACGGTTGAGGCACTGCTGCCGGTCGCGGGGCCGGAACTGCCCTTGGTGACCGGCTGCCATCGCGGATATTTTCTGGAGCGCAAACCCGGCGGCAACGAGGTGTTCGAGGTGGTCGAAAAGGCCCCGATCGGGCTTGGCCTTGCGATGACCACGCCGAAGGGCGTGAGCGAAAACATCTTCCGCCGGAACCACCGTTTCGCGAACCAGTGGTACAATACCTATACCGATGCCAACCAGCCCGCCTTCATCCGCACCGTCCATTCCGACAATGACAGCGACCCCCATGCCTCTGGCCGGATCGAGAAATCGGACTGGTCAGAGGTTGGCCCGGTGATCGAGACGCATTTCCCCTTCAAGGCTGCGATGCTGCGTGGGCTCTGACCCCTCTGGCCCCTGCGCGCCCACACTGCTACCGATCCGAAAGGGACTGGGAGAACCGTGGTGATGTCGGACAATATGCGCGGCGTGCTGCTGATGAATGTCGCCATGCTGGCCTTCACACTGAACGATACCGCGATGAAGGCGGTGGCAGAGACGCTTCCGCTGTTTCAGGCGATTACCCTGCGCGGCATTCTGACAACGGCGGGTCTGGTTGTTCTTGCCATGGCGCGCGGGGGGCTGCGGCTTTGGCCCGGGCGGCGCGACGGCAGGATCGTGGCGCTGCGCACGCTGGCCGAGGTTTTTGCAACCCTGACCTTCCTTCTGGCGCTGACCCATATGCCGCTGGCCAATCTTTCGGCCATCATGCAGTCGCTGCCGCTTGCCGTGACACTGGCAGCGGCGCTGGTACTGCGCGATCCTATCGGCTGGCGTCGGCTCAGCGCCATCGGCATCGGCTTTCTCGGTGTGCTGCTGATCGTGCGGCCGGGAACTGAGGGGTTCGACCGCTGGGCGCTGCTGGGACTTGCCTCGGTGGCCTGCGTCGTGGTGCGGGATCTGTCTACCCGCACGCTGGGTGGGGGTGTGCCTTCGGCAACTGTCGCGATCTGGGCCGGGGCAGGGGTCACGCTGCTGGGGCTGTCCGGCCTTTCCGTTGAAGGCTGGGCGCCGATGACCCTGCGCGAAGGGCTGATCGTGGTCTTCGCCTCCGCCTGTCTGGTCGTTGGATACATGACTGTGGTCATGGTGATGCGGGTCGGGGATATTGGCACCATCGCGCCCTTCCGATATACGGCCTTGCTCTGGGCGATCCTGCTCGGCTATGTCGTGTTCGGTGCCTTTCCCGACCGGCTGACCGTGCTGGGGGCGGGCATCGTTGTGGCGACCGGCATCTACACATTGCTGCGTGAAGGCAGCCTGCGCCGCCGCCGCCGCTGAACCCTGCGCCTGTTGACATCCCGGGCGACTCCCCCTATACGCCGCTCACCCCGACCTGTGCCCTGCGCAGGGCGGGGTATCAGAATGGATGTGGTCACGATCCGGGCCCACAGCCCCGATCCTCTGAAATTCCACCGCGTCGGCCCCGCGCTGGGGCCGGATGCGGTTTTCGTGTTTTGCGGACGCGCAGGGCACATGTCGAAGAAATGCCCCCGGAAACGCCTCTGACGAGCGGTGATTGAACGGGTTGCAAGATAGAGGCTAGTTTAATGCCGACGATCCAACAGCTGATCCGCAAGCCGCGGGAAGCGAAAGTGAAAAGGTCCAAGTCGCAGCACTTGGAATCCTGCCCGCAGAAGCGCGGCGTGTGCACCCGCGTGTACACCACGACCCCGAAGAAGCCGAACTCCGCTATGCGTAAGGTTGCCAAGGTGCGCCTGACCAATGGCTTCGAGGTCATCAGCTACATTCCCGGCGAAAAGCACAACCTGCAGGAACACTCGGTGGTGCTGATCCGCGGCGGCCGGGTAAAAGACCTTCCCGGTGTGCGTTACCACATCCTGCGTGGCGTCCTGGATACCCAGGGTGTCAAAGACCGTCGTCAGCGTCGTTCGAAATACGGCGCCAAGCGTCCGAAGTGAGGAACTGAGAGATGTCCCGTCGTCACGCCGCCGAAAAGCGCGAGATCCTGCCCGACGCCAAATATGGCGATCGCGTGCTGAGCAAATTCATGAACAACCTGATGATCGACGGCAAGAAGTCCGTCGCCGAGTCGATCGTCTATGGCGCTCTGGAGCGCATGGAAAAGCGCCTGAAGCGCGAGCCGGTTCAGGCGTTCCATGAAGCCCTGGACAACGTCAAGCCGGCCGTCGAGGTCCGCAGCCGCCGCGTGGGCGGTGCGACCTATCAGGTTCCGGTCGAAGTGCGCACCGAGCGCCGTGAAGCCCTGGCGATCCGCTGGGTCATCACCGCTGCCCGCAAGCGCAACGAGAATACCATGGAAGAACGTCTGGCCGCCGAACTGGCTGACGCGGTGAACAACCGCGGCACCGCTGTGAAGAAGCGTGAAGACACCCACAAGATGGCCGACGCGAACAAAGCGTTCAGCCATTACCGCTGGTAAGGGGACGCCATCATGGCACGCGAATATCCGCTCGACCTTTACCGCAACTTCGGGATCATGGCGCACATCGACGCGGGTAAAACCACGACGACCGAGCGTATCCTGTACTACACCGGTAAGTCCCACAAGATCGGCGAAGTCCACGACGGCGCCGCGACGATGGACTGGATGGAGCAGGAGCAGGAGCGGGGGATCACCATTACCTCCGCTGCGACCACGACCTTCTGGGAAAAGACCGTAGACGGCAAGAACCCGACTTCGGCGAAGCACCGCTTCAACATCATCGACACCCCCGGCCACGTGGACTTCACCATCGAGGTGGAACGTTCGCTGGCCGTTCTGGACGGTGCGGTGTGCCTTCTCGACGCCAACGCCGGTGTCGAGCCGCAAACCGAAACCGTGTGGCGTCAGGCTGACCGCTACAAGGTGCCGCGCATCGTCTATGTCAACAAGATGGACAAGATCGGTGCCGACTTCTTCAAATGTGTGCAGATGATCAAGGACCGCACCGGCGCGACTCCGTGCCCGGTGGCCCTGCCCATCGGTGCCGAAGACAAGCTGGAAGGCATTGTCGACCTCGTCCTGATGAAGGAGTGGGTGTATCACGGCGAAGACCTGGGCGCGACCTGGGACATCCGTGACATCCGCGACGAGCTGAAGGATGTTGCCGACGAATGGCGCGGCAAGCTGGTTGAACTCGCAGTCGAGCAAGACGACGACGCGATGGAAGCCTATCTGGAAGGCAACGAGCCCGACGTCGACACGCTGCGCAAGCTGATCCGCAAGGGTTGCCTCGCGATGGCCTTCGTTCCGGTTCTGGCCGGCTCGTCGTTCAAGAACAAGGGCGTGCAGCCGGTTCTGAACGCCGTGATCGACTTCCTGCCGTCGCCGCTGGATATCCCAGCTTACATGGGCTTCAAACCCGGTGACGAGACCGAAACCCGCGACATCGCGCGTTCGGCCGACGATGCCCAGCCCTTCTCGGCGCTGGCGTTCAAGATCATGAACGACCCCTTCGTCGGTTCTCTGACCTTTACCCGCATCTATTCGGGCGTCCTCAAAAAGGGCGACTCGATGCTGAACGCGACCAAAGGCAAGCGCGAGCGCGTGGGCCGGATGATGATGATGCACGCCATCAACCGCGAGGAAATCGAAGAAGCCTTCGCGGGCGACATCATCGCGCTGGCCGGTCTGAAAGAGACCACCACGGGTGACACCCTCTGCGACCCGAACAACGCCGTTGTTCTGGAAACCATGACCTTCCCGGAGCCGGTGATCGAGATCGCCGTGGAACCGAAGTCGAAGGCCGACCAGGAAAAGATGGGCCTCGCCCTCGCTCGCCTGGCTGCCGAAGACCCGTCGTTCCGCGTCGAGACCAACTTCGAATCCGGCCAGACCATCATGAAGGGTATGGGCGAACTTCACCTCGACATCCTCGTCGACCGTATGCGTCGTGAGTTCAAGGTTGAGGCGAATATCGGTGCTCCGCAGGTGGCCTATCGCGAAACCATCTCGCAGCCGCACGAAATCGACTACACGCACAAGAAACAGACCGGCGGTACCGGCCAGTTCGCGCGCGTGAAGCTGCAAATCACCCCGACTCAGCCGGGCGAAGGCTATTCGTTCGAGTCGAAGATCGTGGGTGGCGCGGTGCCGAAGGAATATATCCCCGGCGTCGAGAAAGGCATCAAATCGGTCATGGATTCCGGCCCGCTGGCTGGCTTCCCGGTGATCGACTTCAAGGTCGCGCTGGTTGACGGTGCGTTCCACGACGTCGACTCGTCGGTCCTGGCCTTCGAGATCGCCTCGCGTGCCGCTATGCGTGAAGGTCTGAAGAAAGCCGGCGCGAAGCTGCTGGAACCGATCATGAAAGTCGAAGTGGTGACTCCGGAAGAATACACCGGCGGCATCATCGGCGACCTGACCTCGCGTCGGGGCATGGTTCAGGGGCAGGACAGCCGCGGCAATGCGAACGTGATCACCGCCATGGTGCCGCTCGCCAACATGTTCGGCTACATCAACAACCTGCGCTCGATGTCCTCGGGGCGTGCGGTGTTCACCATGATCTTCGATCATTATGACGCCGTGCCGGAAAACATCTCGCAAGAGATCCAGAAGAAATACGCCTGATCCGGTGTGGCGGGGGCAACCCCGCCCTACCAGCCCGTAGGGTGCGCATCCGCGCACCGCATCGCAACGAATTGAGGAGTTTGCCCCCATGGCAAAGGCAAAGTTTGAACGGAACAAACCGCACGTCAACATTGGCACGATTGGCCACGTTGACCACGGGAAGACGACGCTGACCGCTGCGATCACCAAGTATTTTGGTGAATTCCGCGCCTATGACCAGATTGACGGTGCGCCGGAAGAGCGTGCTCGCGGGATCACGATCTCGACGGCGCACGTTGAGTACGAATCGGATGCGCGTCACTATGCGCACGTCGATTGCCCCGGCCACGCGGACTATGTGAAGAACATGATCACGGGCGCGGCGCAGATGGACGGCGCGATCCTGGTTGTTTCGTCGGCTGACGGCCCGATGCCGCAGACGCGCGAGCACATTCTGCTCGGCCGTCAGGTGGGCATTCCCTACATGGTCGTGTTCATGAACAAGGTGGACCAGGTCGATGACCCGGAGCTGCTGGAACTCGTGGAAATGGAAATCCGCGAACTGCTGTCGTCGTATGACTACCCCGGCGATGACATTCCGATCATCAAGGGCTCGGCTCTGGCGGCGATGAACGGCACCGACAAGGAAATCGGCGAAGACGCGATCCGCGCGCTGATCGCGGCGGTGGACGAATACATCCCGACCCCGGCGCGCGCTGTGGACCAGCCGTTCCTGATGCCGGTCGAAGACGTGTTCTCGATCTCGGGTCGTGGCACGGTGGCCACCGGCCGGATCGAGCGTGGCGTTGTGAAGGTTGGCGAAGAGCTTGAAATCGTGGGGATCCGCGCTTCCAAGAAGACCGTCTGCACCGGCGTCGAGATGTTCCGCAAGCTGCTGGACCAGGGCGAAGCGGGCGACAACGTCGGCCTGCTGCTGCGTGGCGTGGACCGCGACGGGATCGAGCGTGGTCAGGTGCTGTGCAAGCCGGGTTCGGTTAAGCCGCACACCAAGTTCGAAGCGGAAGCCTACATCCTCACCAAAGAGGAAGGTGGCCGTCACACGCCGTTCTTCGCGAACTACCGTCCGCAGTTCTACTTCCGCACGACCGACGTGACCGGGACCGTTGAGCTGCCGGAAGGCACCGAGATGGTGATGCCGGGCGACAACCTGAAGTTCAACGTGTCGCTGATCGCGCCGATCGCGATGGAAGAGAAGCTGCGCTTCGCCATCCGCGAAGGCGGCCGCACCGTCGGCGCCGGCGTGGTGTCGAAGATCATCGAATGATGATCC
>NZ_LJSC01000045.1:0-89614 GCF_001303875.1 Gemmobacter sp. LW-1
GGATCATCATTCGATGATCTTCGACACCACGCCGGCGCCGACGGTGCGGCCGCCTTCGCGGATGGCGAAGCGCAGCTTCTCTTCCATCGCGATCGGCGCGATCAGCGACACGTTGAACTTCAGGTTGTCGCCCGGCATCACCATCTCGGTGCCTTCCGGCAGCTCAACGGTCCCGGTCACGTCGGTCGTGCGGAAGTAGAACTGCGGACGGTAGTTCGCGAAGAACGGCGTGTGACGGCCACCTTCCTCTTTGGTGAGGATGTAGGCTTCCGCTTCGAACTTGGTGTGCGGCTTAACCGAACCCGGCTTGCACAGCACCTGACCACGCTCGATCCCGTCGCGGTCCACGCCACGCAGCAGCAGGCCGACGTTGTCGCCCGCTTCGCCCTGGTCCAGCAGCTTGCGGAACATCTCGACGCCGGTGCAGACGGTCTTCTTGGAAGCGCGGATCCCCACGATTTCAAGCTCTTCGCCAACCTTCACAACGCCACGCTCGATCCGGCCGGTGGCCACCGTGCCACGACCCGAGATCGAGAACACGTCTTCGACCGGCATCAGGAACGGCTGGTCCACAGCGCGCGCCGGGGTCGGGATGTATTCGTCCACCGCCGCGATCAGCGCGCGGATCGCGTCTTCGCCGATTTCCTTGTCGGTGCCGTTCATCGCCGCCAGAGCCGAGCCCTTGATGATCGGAATGTCATCGCCGGGGTAGTCATACGACGACAGCAGTTCGCGGATTTCCATTTCCACGAGTTCCAGCAGCTCCGGGTCATCGACCTGGTCCACCTTGTTCATGAACACGACCATGTAGGGAATGCCCACCTGACGGCCGAGCAGAATGTGCTCGCGCGTCTGCGGCATCGGGCCGTCAGCCGACGAAACAACCAGGATCGCGCCGTCCATCTGCGCCGCGCCCGTGATCATGTTCTTCACATAGTCCGCGTGGCCGGGGCAATCGACGTGCGCATAGTGACGCGCATCCGATTCGTACTCAACGTGCGCCGTCGAGATCGTGATCCCGCGAGCACGCTCTTCCGGCGCACCGTCAATCTGGTCATAGGCGCGGAATTCACCAAAATACTTGGTGATCGCAGCGGTCAGCGTCGTCTTCCCGTGGTCAACGTGGCCAATCGTGCCAATGTTGACGTGCGGTTTGTTCCGTTCAAACTTTGCCTTTGCCATGGGGGCCCTCGCGGTCTGTGGGGCCCTGAGGACAAGGCCCGTAATCTACACCGGGCGCGACTTAGCCATGAAAGCCGGGAAAATCAAGTATCACTTGCCTTCGGCGCCTGTATCTTCGGCGGCTGCGGCATCCCCGGTCTTCGGCTTTTTGCCCTTTGCAGGCAGGTCAAACCATTCAGGGTTGTCGAGGAACCACTTCTCCACCGCCCTGGCCGCGTTGAAGGACAGCGCCGCCATCTGCTGCTCACGCGTCTTGGTCAGCCCGGAACCCACGACGCTGTCGCCATCGAGGTTCTCGAAAATGGTCATTTTCTTGCCCTCGGCATTCAGCTTCTTCTGTTTCGCGTCATCCCAGACATTCGCCGTGATCGCCAGCACCGACTTGGGCGACAGCACCACCGGAACCCCGGGAGGAGCAAGGGCATAGGCATCGACCGAGATGCCGATATTGTAGATCCGCTTGCCCTCGTAGCGCCCGAAACGATCATCCACCGCCTTCTTCATGGCGGCTTCCCATTCCTCCACCGTCGCCTCGCGGGAAATCGGCACCTTCTGCATCTTGTCGGCCACGACAATGTTGTGCCCCAGCACGAAATCCCCCAGGTCCGCAGGCGGATCGGACAGATCGTTCTTCGCACAGGCCGCCGTCAGCAGCAGGATCAGAGGCAAGGCAAGGCGGCGGGCAGGTCGCGACATCGGCATTCTCCGGTCTGGGTGCCCTCCGATTACCCGCTTGCCACCGACCATGCAACGACGCGGAATTGCCTCGGGCGATCCCGTGCCTATATCCTGGGAACAGGAGGTCCAGATGGATTCAACCACCGCCCTGCCCGTCCGCGTGCCGCTCGCGACCAGGCCTCTGGGCATTCTCGGCTCGCTGCGTGCCGGGCGCCGCAACGTGCTGGAACTGATCCCCGAAATCGCCACCCATGCCCCGATCCTGTCGGGCCGCACCGGCAAGCGCTGGCATATGGTGATGGACCCCGGCGCGCTGCGGCAGATCCTGCGCGACCGGGTGCAGGATTACCCGAAATCCGTGGTCACCAAACTGCTGCTGGAACCCGCCATCGGCGACAGCCTCTTCGTGGCCGAAGGGCAAAGCTGGCTCTGGCAGCGCCGCACCGCCGCGCCGGTCTTCTCGCATCGCAACGTCGCAGCTCTCGCCCCGGTGATGACCGCCGCCGCCGAAGCGGCAAGTGCCCGCATCGCCGCCGCCGGGCCGCGCGCGGTCGATCTGTTCGACGAAATGGTGCGCACCACCTTCGACGTCATCTCCGATGTGACCTTCGCCGGCGGCGACGGGCTGAACCCCGCCGCCGTCCATCTCGCCATCGAGGATTACATCGCAGGCACCGCCAGGGTCTCGCTGCTCGACATCCTCGGTCTGCCCGGCTGGGTGCCTCGTCCCTCGCGCCTGCAAGCCCGCAACCGCATGGGGGCCATGAAACAGATGGCCGATTCCACCATAGCGAACCGCCGGACCCGCGGCCCCTCCATCCCGCCCGACCTGCTGGACCTGCTGCTCGCCGGGCAAGACCCGGAAACCGGCCGCCGGATGACCACGGCAGAGTTGCGCGACAACCTGCTGACCTTCATCGTCGCAGGCCATGAAACCACCGCCCTCACCTTGTCCTGGGCGCTCTACCTCGCTGCTTTCGACCCCGCCCGGCAGGCGCGTGCGCGGGAAGAAGCGCAGGCCCGCCTCGGCACCCGCGCCGCGACGGCGGACGATCTGCCCCACTTGCCCTTCATCCGCGCCATGGTCGAGGAAACCCTGCGCCTTTACCCGCCCGCCGCTTTCCTCTCGCGCACCGCACAAGAAATGGACCGGCTCTGCGGGCGCGAGATCCGGCCGGGCGATACGGTGATCCTGCCGATCTACGCGCTGCATCGCCATCACAGGCTCTGGCATGACCCCGACAGCTTCCACCCCGAACGCTTCCTCGACAGCCGCCCCGAACGCTTCGCCTTCCTGCCGTTCGGCGACGGTCCCCGCATCTGCATCGGCGCCAGCTTCGCCATGCAGGAGGCCGTGATCATCCTTGCCACCCTGCTTGCACGCTTCGCCTTCGCTCCGGTGCCTGGCAAGCGCCCAAATCCCGTGATGATCCTTACCCTGCGTCCCGAAGGCGGCGTATGGCTCTCCGCCACCCCGGTCTGATATTTGCTTCCTGCAAAAATACTCCCGCCGGAGGCACTGCCGAGGCGATCCGCCAAAGGCGGACGACGAGATAAAAGACGCGCGGGCCCACAAGGGCCCGTTCCGCCTGAAAAGCGCGGGCTACTCGAAAACCCCCGCCACCCGGCCGAACAGCATGAAGGCGCGCGCGGTGCGGGTATCCGCCAGATCAACCAGTTCGGCATCAGTGGCGTTCTTCTCGAATTCAGTAAAAGTCCGGTCGAACGTCCGCAGGAAGTGATGCGCCGCATCGCGGAAGATCGGGTCTTCCCGCATCCGCCCTGCCGTCAGCGCCAGCGACGAACGGTCGCGAATCCCGCCCAGCCCTGAAATTGCCCGCCCGCGTTCGCCTTGGGCGAAACTGCGCCACAGTTCGGGCCGCGCCCGATCCGGCTTCAGGTCATCCATATAGATGCCTTCCTGCGCCAGCAGCGTCAGCACATCCTGCGCGGCGCGGATCAGCTTGGCGACCGTGCGATCCTCCAGTGCCAGACGAAGCGCCCGAAACCCGTCACGGTCATCGGGGTTCTCGGGGAATTGCAGCGCGCGGATGAATTCAGCCACCGACAGCGGCGCACGAAGATCCTCCGCCGGAGTTCCCAGCGCCAGCGCCGGCTGATCCTCGGCCGCAGCGCCCCTTGACGGGGCGACCAGCGCCGCCTTGCGGTCCGCCGAGGCCTGTACAAGCGAGGCATCGCGGCGCGAGGTGAAGGTGGCCAGCACCGTCTCGGCCGTTTTGGCCGCACGCTCGATCTCCTGCAACTTCTGCTCGACGGAAGGCTGCACCTGGCTCTGCACCCAGGTTGCCCGCATGGTTTCAACCGAAGCCTGCAACCGCGCGGCTTCGGCCCGCAGATCCTGCACCGACCGGAGCGTCGTAACCCCGATCCAGATCAGCGCGATGGGCAGGAAAACCATGACCAGCGTCATCACCAGATCAAGCGTCCCGCCTTCCCCCGGCCCGGCCAGAAGATAGGCGGCGACAGCCACCACCCAGATCACGCTCAGCGCAGCGGCCACGGCCTCCACACGCGAAAACCGGGCGCCGGTCTCTGCCGCGCCACCCATCGGGCTGTCATGCGGTTCGGGCATGGTGCCTCCCTCGCCTCAGATATAACGGACGCTCAGCACTTCGTAACTGCGGTCGCCGCCCGGCGTCTTGACCTCGACACTGTCGCCTTCGTCCTTGCCGATCAGTGCCCGCGCCAGCGGCGAGCGGATATTCAGCAGCCCGCGCTCCAGATCCGCCTCGACCTCACCGACGATCTGATAGGTCTTTTCCTGATCCGTGTCCTCGTCCACCAGCGTTACCGTGGCGCCAAACTTGATCGGCCCCGACAGTTTCGCGGTGTCGATCACCTCGGCCAGCGACAGCGTGCCCTCAAGCTCCTTGATGCGGCCTTCGATGAAGCTCTGCTTTTCGCGCGCGGAATGGTATTCGGCGTTTTCCGACAGGTCACCCAGCTCGCGCGCCTCGGCAATGGCCTGGATGATGGCGGGACGCTCCACCGATTTCAGGTGCTTCAGTTCGCCATCCAGCGTGTCGAACCCTGCGCGGGTCATCGGAATCTTTTCCATCGGTCTCTCACCAAAAAACAAAGCCACGGCCCGGCCAGGCCATGACTCTCCGTCGTCTTGGCCTCACCAGACCGCACCGGCGCCGCAAATGCAAGGGGCCGCAGCAGGGAAACGACAGATCGGCGGATGGTTGCGTCACAGGCACCGCAAGAATATTTCTCCTATGCCGCGATGCAGCGCTTTGATGTTGCGTCACGATTGACGGGCGCTTTCCCTTGGGGCAGACAAAACCCCGGACAAATCCAGCAAGCGGCGCGTGGCGCCCGTAGCCACAGGGGAGACGCGGATGGCAGAGATCGAACGCGAGAGCATGGAATACGATGTCGTGATCGTAGGGGGCGGGCCTGCTGGTCTGTCAGCGGCGATCCGGCTGAAACAGCTCGACCCCGATCTGAATGTCGTGCTGTTGGAGAAAGGGTCCGAGGTCGGCGCGCATATCCTGTCGGGTGCCGTGCTGGATACCTGCGGGCTGGATGCCCTGCTGCCCGACTGGCAGTCGATGGACGCCCCGATCAAGACCGAGGTGAAAGAAGACAATTTCTACATCCTCGGCCCGGCCGGGCAGGCGCGCATCCCGAACTGGCCGATGCCGCCCTTCATGAACAACCACGGCAAGTACATCGTCTCGATGGCAAATGTCTGCCGCTGGATGGCGGGCGTGGCCGAGGGGCTGGGGGTCGAGATTTTCCCCGGCATGTCCTGCTCGCAACTGGTTTACGAAGGTGACCGGGTGGTCGGCGTCGTCGCCGGCGAGTTCGGCCTGGGTGAAGACGGCCAGCCCGGCCCGAACTACGAGCCGGGGATGGAGCTGCGTGGCAAATACGTCTTCCTCGCGGAAGGCGTTCGCGGTTCGCTCTCGAAGGAGGTCATCGCGAAATATGACCTGTCGAAGGGCCATTGCCCGCAGAAATTCGGCATCGGCATGAAAGAGATCTGGGAGATCGACCCCGCCAAGCACCGCGAGGGCACGGTCACTCACACGATGGGCTGGCCGCTCGGGTCGAATGCCGGGGGTGGTTCGTTCATCTACCACCTTGAAAACAATCAGGTCTATGTCGGCTTTGTGGTTCACCTGAACTACGCCAACCCGCATCTCTATCCCTATATGGAATTCCAGCGCTTCAAGCATCACCCGATGGTGGCTGATCTGCTGGCAGGCGGGAAACGCGTGGCCTATGGCGCTCGTGCGATCAGCGAGGGCGGTTGGCAGTCCATGCCCAAGATGGTGGCGCCGGGCGTGGCGCTGCTGGGCTGTTCGGTCGGCATGGTGAACGTGCCCCGCATCAAGGGCAACCATAACGCCATGCTGTCGGGCAAAGCCGCCGCCGAAGCCGCCTTTGACGCGATCAAGGCAGGCCGCGAGGGCGACGAACTTGCTGCCTATGAAACCGAAGTCCGCACCGGCCCGATCGGCAAGGATCTGAAGAAGGTCCGCAACGTCAAGCCGCTGTGGTCGAAATTCGGCCTCGTCGCCTCGCTGATGGGCGGCGGCGCCGATATGTGGCTCAACACCATCGGCCTGACGCTGTTCGGCACGCTGAAACACGGCAAGACCGATGCGGCAGCAACCGGCAAGGCGAAGGATTTCAAGAAGATCGACTATCCGAAGCCCGACGGCAAACTGTCCTTCGACCGGCTGACCAACGTGGCCTTCAGCTTCACCAACCACGATGAAAGCCAGCCCGCGCATCTGAAGCTGAAAGACCCGTCGCTGCCGATCCGCGTCAACCTGCCCGAATATGACGAACCGGCGCAACGCTACTGCCCCGCTGGCGTCTACGAGGTGATCGGCGAAGGCGCCGAGGCGCGGTTCCAGATCAACTTCCAGAACTGCGTCCACTGCAAGACCTGCGATATCAAGGACCCGTCGCAGAACATCAACTGGACCACGCCACAGGGCGGTGACGGCCCGAACTACCCGAACATGTAAGGCAATAGCGGCAGGGGAAACCCTGCCGCTTTTCATTGCAGGACATGCCCCCGCAGCGCTCACCGCAATCCGGCTGTCACCTCAGCATTCTGATATGCAGCTTGCCCTCAACCACCGCGAACAGATGGTCGCGATCATCCTCAGCCGAATACCACTTCCCAAGAAAACCTGTCTTGTCGAGCGCCTCGGCACGTCGCCACATGCAAGCGTTCATCTCCTCGACAATGACGACATGCCTGTTCCGGTCTTCTTCTGTATTGATGCCATTTCGGAACGATCTGATCACCAGGTCATAGGCCGCGCGACAGGCCGCCGCCTCGCTGTCGATCTGCGCCATAAAATCCCGGCCGGTTTGTTGGCCTACGGTCGCCCCTTATGGCACCGGCCTAAAACGATTCTCCGGCGGATAGTCCTCGACCTCACGGAAAGAACCTGTCTGACGTTTCATGCGCGTCTTTTGGCCGTCCTCCTCAAAGGACCAGAACGTAACCCAGCAGTCGCTGCGTTTGATAAGCGCGTGGCGCTTTGCGACACGAGAGCTCCCGCCGGTCAGCGAACTGATGCGTTCCCCCGAAACCTGGCTGACAATCTCTTGGTGCCGACGGCCATTATAGACCCGCGTTCCCTGCGGCGTGGCTGAGCCACACTCGATGCGGGGTTGCCAGTCCTCTTCCGCCACCGCGCGCCCGGCAGGCACAAGCAGCAGCATCCCCGTGATGAGCCTCAAGATTACCGCAAATCCCGACATCCCACCCGCCCCTGAGGAGTTTCGGCCCAAGCTGCCCGGCAGGCAGCCCAGACGTCAACCAGAGATTGCAGACATGGCGGCTTGCGTTGCGGAAACAGGCCAGAGAGCGCCACGCGTATCAAGCGCCCTTTATGGAGACCGACATACCCCCGATATGGTCAGGGGCATGCGCTCTAAATACGCTATGCCTCAGCTATCCATCTTGAGCGCATTGATGAAGGCGCTTTGCGGGATTTCCACTTTCCCGAACTGGCGCATCTTCTTCTTGCCCTCTTTCTGCTTCTCCAGCAGCTTCTTCTTCCGGGTCGCGTCGCCGCCATAGCATTTCGCGGTCACGTCCTTGCGCATGGCGCTGATCGTTTCGCGCGCGATGACACGGCCGCCAATCGCCGCCTGGATCGGGATCTTGAACATGTGACGGGGGATCAGCTCTTTCAGCTTCTCCACCATCACGCGCCCCCGCGCCTCGGCCCGGTCGCGGTGAACCATGATCGCCAGCGCATCCACCGGCTCGTCGTTCACCAGAATGGACATCTTCACCAGATTGTCCTCCCGGTATTCCGACAGTTGATAGTCAAACGAAGCATAGCCCTTGGTCACCGACTTCAGCCGGTCATAGAAATCGAACACCACCTCGGCCAGAGGCAGGTCATATTCGACCATCGCGCGGCTGCCCGCATAGGTAAGGTTCAGCTGGATACCCCGGCGATCCTGGCAAAGCTTCAGGATGTCGCCCAGATATTCGTCGGGCACCATGATCGTGGCCTTGATGCGCGGCTCTTCGATATGGTCGATATAGGTCAGGTCGGGCATGTCGGCGGGGTTGTGCAACTCGCGCACCTCGCCATCCTTCATGTGCAGCTTGAAGACCACAGAAGGCGCGGTGGTGATCAGGTCGAGGTCATATTCCCGCTCCAGCCGGTCGCGCACGACCTCCAGATGCAGAAGCCCGAGGAAGCCCATGCGGAACCCAAAGCCAAGCGCGGCCGAGGTTTCCATTTCATAACTGAAGCTCGCGTCGTTCAGCGCCAGCTTTTCGATGGCGTCACGCAACGCCTCGAAGTCATTGGCATCGACCGGGAAAAGACCGCAGAACACCACCGGCTGCGCGGGTTTGAACCCCGGCAGCGGCGCGTCGCAGGGCTTGCGCTCATGCGTGATCGTATCGCCCACGCGGGTGTCGCGCACCTGCTTGATCGAAGCGGTCAGCACGCCGATCTCGCCCGGCCCCAGTTCGGGAATATCCACCATCTGCGGTTTCAGCACCGCCAGCTTGTCGATGCCGTAAACCGCGCCGGTCTGCATCATCTTGACCCGGTCGCCCTTCCTGATCACGCCGTCGATGACGCGGATCATGACGACGACACCCAGATAGGCGTCATACCAGCTGTCGACCAGCATGGCCTTCAGCGGCGCATCGCGGTCGCCCTTGGGTGCGGGCAGGCGCTTCACGATAGCCTCCAGCACATCGGGAATGCCGAGGCCGGTCTTGGCGGAAATCGGGATCGCATCCGAGGCGTCGATGCCGATCACATCCTCGATGTTTTCCTTGACCCGCTCGGGGTCGGCGGCAGGCAGGTCGACCTTGTTCAGCACCGGCACGATATCATGGCCTGCGTCAATCGCCTGATAGACGTTGGCCAGCGTCTGCGCCTCGACCCCTTGCGACGCATCCACCACCAGAAGCGAGCCTTCGACCGCGCGCATCGACCGGCTGACCTCATAGGCAAAGTCAACGTGTCCGGGCGTGTCGATCAGGTTCAGGATGTAGGTATTGCCATCCTTCGCCGGATATTCGATCCGCACGGTGTTGGCCTTGATGGTGATGCCGCGCTCGCGCTCGATATCCATGCTGTCCAGCATCTGCGCCTTCATGTCGCGCGCAGCCACCGTGCCCGTCATCTGGATCAGACGGTCGGCGAGGGTGGATTTGCCGTGGTCGATATGGGCCACGATCGAGAAATTGCGGATACGGTCAAGCTGGGTCATGGGCGCGCATATATCCTGTCATGCAAGGGCCGGGAAGGGGGATTTGCGTGCCGGGGATCAGCGAGGGATCGGGCAGGATCGGCTCCCGTCAGGGGGGAATTTTTGGCCCCTCACAGCACGCCCGACCCATTTCCATTCCGGAAACAGCCAGATCTTGCCATGATATCCTGCAATTGCATGAATTTCTTAAAGTAAACACGCCTTCGCCACGAATTTTGCACGATTTGACATTCGCCGCGGCCCTTCCCATCCCCTGTAGCTGCGGGCCGCTGCCATGCTCCGCCGCCCGGCAAGGGCGTTACCAGTTCGGGGGAATTTGCGATGCCGACCAGTACGGTCAATTGGCTATGGATCGGGAACCTGCCCGCCATCGACAGCACAGCTTCCAGCAATGTCACTCAAAGCCAGCTCAATGCCGCAGGGATGAACGGCTATTCCGTCACCGGACCGGGGCATATCGCGCCGGTGGCGGTTACGGGCACCACCACCAGCAGCGGCGGGGCGCAGGTTTTCACCGCACCGTTCAACCAGACCAACAATTTCCTCAGCCAGTTCAGCTTCGACAGCCCGACAACGCCGGGCACGATCAGCGGTCAGACGATCCAGACCACCTTCCGGGGCGACATTACCATCACTCTGCCCGACGGCAGCACCTCCGGCCAGGTGGCGACCATCGTGCAGATGACAAACGGCGACCTGTTTCTGCGGCCCAACGCCAATTACCTGCCCGACTGGGATGGCATCAACGCGCTGCGGTCCATCACCATCAATCAGGCGACACCGTTCCCGAACAACACGGTTCTGAACGCGGTTATCTCGTTCGATCCTGATATCTTCGATATCGAAATCCCCTGTTTCACGGCAGGCACGCTGATCCGCACCCGCGATGGCCTGCGCACCATCGAAAGTCTTGCCGTCGGTGATCTGGTGGAAACCGCCGATCACGGGGCACAGGCGCTGCGCTGGATCGGCACGCGAAGCCTGTCTTCCGCCGAACTGGCCGCGTCGGCGCATTTGCGGCCGGTGCGCATCGCCGCCGGGGCGCTCGGCCCCGGTCAGCCGGAGCGCGAGATGCATGTGTCACCCCAGCACCGGATGCTGGTCCGCTCGCGGATCGCGCAGCGGATGTTCGAGACCGAAGAGGTATTGGTTGCCGCCTGCCATCTGATCGGTCTGCCGGGCATTACGCGCGATGACAGCCTGCGACCCGTCACCTATGTGCATCTGATGTTCGACCGGCATGAAATCCTCTTTGCCGACGGCGCCCCCAGCGAAAGCCTGTATCCGGGCCCGATGGCGATGCGCGCTCTGGGCAATGAGGCAGCGCAGGAGATCCTTGCGCTGTTCCCGGAACTGGCGATTCTCGACAGCGGCTGGCTGCGCCCGGCGCGGGTGCTGGTGCCCGGTCGGCGAGGGCGTCAGATGGCCGAAAGGCACCTGCGCAATCACACGGCCCTGCTGGCTGCCTGAGCTTCAGGCCACATCATCTTGCGGCGGGGTGCCCTGCGCCCCGCATCATCCGGCGCTGCCCCCGCCGTTTCGGCCAATTTTCGCCGGTTTGCGCCAGATCATTGATAAATTTGCCCCGAATCGTCATAATTGTTGCCAGAAAATGACCGGGGCGGACCCTCGTCCCGGCGGCATGAGGCAGAGACATGAAGAAACTGGTTCTGGCAGGCGCCTTTGGCGCATTGGTGCTTCCCGTCATGGCGACTTCCGTATTTGCAGGCTCGATCGAACGGGCTTGCCTGCGCTCTGATCGCGGCTCGGCCAACCCGGCCATCTGCGGCTGCATCCAGCAGGTCGCCGACATGACGCTGACGGGCCGCGACCAGCGGAAGGCCGCCAAGATGATGGCAGACCCGGATCTGGCACATGAGGTCTGGATTTCGAAACGCGAAGCCGATGACGCGTTCTGGGAGCGTTACAAATCTTTCGGCCAGACCGCCGAGGCCTATTGCGCCGGCTGACCCTCCGTGGCTGACCGTCTGCCTGCGGCCTTTGCCGAGCAGGCAGCGAGTTGCGCCGCGCTTGGCTCACCCTTCATGGAGCGGCTTATGCGCCATCTGGCGGCGCATTGGCCTGATGACACCGATCTGGTGCGTCGTTTCGTGGACTGGCCGGGGGAGATCGGGCCGCGCGGTGCCTCCTTGCCCCTTCGGCTGGCCAGCGGCCTGCATGCGCTAGTGCTGACCGGGCAGGATGACGCGCTGGCGGCGGCTTATCCCGGCGGCGCTGGCGGCGATCTTGGGCTGGCACTGGATGCCGCCCTCCACCGGCATGATGCCTTCCTGAGCCAGTGGTGCAACCGCGCGCCGCAGACCAATGAAATCCGCCGCTCTGCCGTGCTGATCGCCGTGGCGCACTGGCTGACCGCGCGGTTCGGCCTGCCCATCGTATTGTCGGAACTGGGCGCGAGCGCCGGGCTGAACCTGATGTTCGACCGCTACGCCCTGGATATTGCCGGGCGGCGCTTCGGCCCGGCGGATGCCGTTTTGCGATTGAAACCCGACTGGCACGGGCCACTGCCCCCTGCCACACCACCCGTCATCGCCCGGCGGCGCGGCGTCGATCTGGCCCCGCTGCGTGCTGACCGGCCGGAGGATGAACTGCGCCTGCTGTCCTGCCTTTGGCCCGATCAGGCCGACCGGCTGTCGCGCACGCGCGCTGCCTTGCAGGGGCAGCACGCGACCGTCGATCAGGCGGATGCGGTGGAATGGCTGGAACAGCGGCTGACATCAACCAGCCCCGGCCATCTGCATCTGGTCTGTCATACGGTTGCCTGGCAATATTTTCCGCCCGAGGCGCAGCGGCGGGGCACAGGGTTACTTGAAGCAGCAGGCGCGCGTGCGACGACCGACACCCCTTTGGCCTGGTTCGGGATGGAAGCGGATGCGGGGGCAGAGGGCGCCGGACTGCGCCTGCGTCTCTGGCCCGGCGATCTGGACCTTGCGATGGGCCGGGCGGGTTTTCATGGACAGTGGGTCAACTGGTCCGGCTGACCGCGACACCATCAGCAGCCCCGCAGGAGCACACCGCAATGGAAACCATCGTCATCCTGACCGGCGCCGGGATCAGCGCGGAAAGCGGGTTGGGCACCTTCCGCGACAAGAATGGCCTCTGGACCCGCTATGACCTGAACGAGGTTGCCACGCCCGAAGGCTTCGCCCGGAATCCCGCGTTGGTGCACGATTTCTATAATGCCCGCCGGGCCAATGCGCGTGCAGCGCATCCGAATGCCGCGCATGAGGCGCTGGCGCGTCTGCAACGCCACTGGCCCGGCAAGGTGCGGATCGTGACGCAGAATGTGGATGACCTGCATGAACGCGCTGGGTCGTCCGATGTCCTTCACATGCATGGCGCACTGGAGGGCGCGCTCTGCGCCGCTTGTGACCATCGCTGGCCAGCCCCCGCCGCGATGCATCCCGCAACGCCCTGCCCCGCCTGCCACGCGCGACAGGCCCGCCCCGACATCGTCTGGTTCGGCGAATATCCGCATCACATGGAAACAGTGTGGGACTTGCTGCGCCGCGCTGATCTGTTCGTCGCGATCGGCAGTTCAGGCACGGTCTACCCCGCAGCGGCCTTTGCACAGGATGCAGCCCGCGCGGGCGCGCATTGTCTTGAACTGAATACCGAGGCGAGCGCCGTCGCCCCGGATTTTCACGAGATCAGGCTTGGCCCCGCCACGCAGCTTGTCCCGCTCTGGGTGGACGAGGTGCTGGACCGGCGGGGCTGAAGGCTCAGTTCGAGGCGCCCGTCTGGCCGTGGTTCATCTTGCTGTGGTCGTGGCCCATGCCGCCGCCCATCTGCATGCCATCCTGACGCTCAAGATCCACCGGAATTTCGACGGTCATTTCACCTGCCTTCTCGAAAGTCAGGGTCACGCTGACCATATCGCCTTGCTTCAACTCGCGCGTCAGGCCCAGCAGCATAACGTGATCGCCACCACGCGCCAGCGCATGTTCGCTGTGGGCGGGAACGGCAAAGCCTTCCTCCACTTTCATCATCTTCATAACGCCATCGCCCATGTCCTTGTGGGTATGGAGCTCAACCTTCTGCGCCACATCCGACGCGGCCGAGACCAGACGGTCATCCGCATCGCCATGGTTCTCGATCACCATGAAAGCTGCTCCGGACTTGGACATCATGGAAGAGGTGCGCGCATAGGCATCCTTCACCTCGATATCCCCGGCAAAAGCCGGAAGGGCAACGCAGAGGGCGGCAACGCTCAGAAGCGATTTGAAAAGGGTCATTTGTTCTGTCCTTTGATTGAGGTCTGTGTCGGAAAGAGATCACGACAGGACAGGTGGACCCCGCGCCGAAGGCCGGGGCCGGGCTTGCGCCATTTCCGCATGCGGAGCCGGCCATTCCGCCCGGGTGATCCGGCCTGCGGGCCGTTCCGGGGGCGGCAGTGACCCCGGCGGGGCAGCAGAGGCGCCGATGACGCAATCGGGGCAAAGATGCACCGGCCCGACAGGCCGGCCGGCAGCGTCCACACTCAGAAGCCGGGTCTGGCCCTCAGAGCAGATTTCCATTTCGGACACAGCCACCGGCAGCGCCCGCGCCACGCCAAGCCCAAGCGCACCGGCCACAAAGGCCAGCAGCACGAGCATTCCGGTCAGATGTCGGATAAAACGGCGCATGACCTTGCCTAGCGCAGCGCCCCGGGTTTGACCAGCGCGGCAATGCCCCTGCGGCATCCTGCCCGCACCAAAAGCAAAACCCCGCCAAAGGCGGGGCTTCAACATCCGACCGAAGTCAGGATCAGGCGGCAGCCTGAGCCTTCTCGATCTCTTTCTTGATCTTCAGCGCCTTGGCCGAAAGCTCGTCATCCTTGGCTTTCGCGAGGAAAGCATCCAGGCCGCCACGGTGATCGACGGTCCGCAGCGCGGCCGAGGACACGCGCAGCTTGAACGACTGGCCCAGAACGTCCGAGATCAGGGTGACGTCATTCAGGTTCGGCAGGAAGCGCCGTTTGGTCTTGTTGTTGGCGTGGCTGATGTTGTTACCAACCATCGGGCCTTTACCGCTCAGTTCGCAGACGCGCGACATCGTCTTGTTCCTTGTCTTTCGGACCTGTGCCCCGTTGAGCGGCGGCCCGGAGTAACACCCAAAGCGCCCGCAAAGCTGCGGGTACCGAATTCCATCGCAGCCCTTTAGGCGGAAATCCGGTCAGCGTCAAGCGATTCACCGCCCGGAGCCTACGCGCTTTCCAGCCCGAGCAGGTACTGTTTGCGCCACAACCCACCGCCATAGCCGGTCAGGCTGCCGTCCGAGCCCAGGATTCGGTGGCAGGGGATGAGAAGCGCCACCGGATTGGCCCCGTTGGCCGCAGCAGCCGCCCGAACGGCGTCGGGCCTGCCGATCCGGGCCGCAAGATCGGCATATCGGATCGTGACGCCGGGCGGAATACGGCGCAACTCGTGCCAGACCCTGATCTGGAAGGGCGTGCCGAGCGGCGCCAGCGGCAAGTCAGCCGCACCGAAATCTCCGGCGAAATAACGCTGCAAACCATGCGCCAGCCTCTCGGTCATCGTGGATTGCCCCGGAGCGATTCGTCCCTTTGCCGCGCGGGCAAGCGCCCTTACCTCCCGGGCCAGCACCGGGCGCGAGGTGAACTCCAGCAGGCGGACGGCCTGCGCGTCGCAGATCGCCAGCATTTCGCCCAGAGGTGTCGGCAACAAAGCGGCATCCAGCACGACAGGCCCGTCGTCACCGCCGCCCAGCCGCACCAGCGCCCCGGCCAGCCCCGCGTCAAACCCGTTGGCCCGCTGATCCAGCGGGTCGCAATCCGGGCACGGCCGCAATCCGGCCGCAAGGCAGGTAGCGGGGTTGTCAAAGACCTCTGCCCCCTGACGCGGGGCCAGACGACAGCCGGTCCGGCAGAAAACCCCGGCAGCGCCTGCTGCCAACCACCCCGTCGATTCGCCTTTCATGCCACCGCCCCCAGCAGGCCCGTCAAAGCGGCATCCAGACGACCGCGCGGCAGAATCGCCAGCATTCCCGGCCTATCCAGCCGCAATTGCACCGGCCCTTCGGCCACTTCGTTGGAGGTGCCGATCATCCCGTCCGGCGCAAAGGCAATTCCGTCGATAGGCCAGCGCAACCCCGTGCTGCATCCGGAAACCGGCATCATCGGAAACAGCGACAGCCTGTCCCCCGCCCGCAGATTCAGACGAATTTGTGGCGGAACCGCAAAGATTACATCCTCGGGCGTCAGAAGCAGACAAGGCATTGGGTTGGGGCGGGCAGCATGGGCCACCAGCACCGACAGCACCGCAAGCTCATGGTCCATCCGCCCCCCCGTCGCGCCCAGGGCCAGCACGAACGGCGCGCGAATGGATCGCAGCGCCTTGTCGAAATCGGTGGTCATCTGCTCGGTGATCGGGTGCAAGACATCCACCAGCGACTCGCGCGCGCGCGCGGAAACGGAATCGAGGTCACCGATCACGGCCTGCGGCACCACTCCCAGACCCAGCGCCCGGTCAGCCCCACCATCGGCAGCCACAATCACAGGCGCCCGCCGCAGCGCCATCCGCAACTCGGCCAGCCGTACCGGACCGCCCGCGACAAGCGTGACCGGATCGGAGGATTCGACAATGACCGCATTCATGGGGATACTGTTCCGAAATAAGGCAGGCACCGGCGCCACGGGCCATAATCAATCCTTCAAATTACCCCGGTCTGTCCACGGAATTGAGCGGCCGGAAGGTAAATTGGGGTCATAGGTTAGTAGAAGGCGAGCATCCGATGGTCGGAGCAAGTAAAATTCTTACGGTGTCCTATGGCACGTTTTCCTGCACGCTGGAGGGATTCGACGACCCCTTCAACACGATGAAGGCGATTGCCGAGTATTTCCGTGATCTCGCCGCCGAAGACCGCTATTTCGGCGCCGAACCGCCAACCCCCGATGCGGCGATGCTGCACCGGATTGCCGAACGCGAGATCCAGCGCCGGGTCGAGGCAAAGATCCAGGAGAACGGCGTGATCCTGCGGGCAGGCGATTCCGATATCCCGGCCAAGGCCGCGATCAGCGCACCCGTTGCCTCCGCACCTGCCGCGCCGGCGCCTCAGGTTGCCGCCGAGGAGACGCCTCCTGCCCCGAGAGCGGCAGAACCTGAGCCCGCGCCGCAATCGGAAAGCGTTGCCGCCAAGCTTTCGCGCATCCGCCGCGCCGTGGCCGAAGCCAAGGTGCCTGCCGCTGCCGTGGTAACGGCCGCGCCCGCTGCTGCCGAATATTTCGAGAATGAGGCCGCAGAGGATGTGCCGGCGACCCCGGTTGCGGAATTGCCTGTCGACGACGTGGTGGTGGAAGATGCTCTGGCCCTGTCTGACCCCGACATGGCCGATCTCGCCCTGCCCGAGCCCGCCGAAATCGAAGATGTGGCCGAATCGGTGGCTGAGCCGGTCGTGGATGACAGCGAAGATTTCACCTCGCCCGAACCCGAAGCCGATTTCGGCGCCGAAGATGCACTGCTGGCCAATCTGGCGGGTCTCGATACGCATGTCGACGAAGACGCCGCTGCTGCGCAAGCCTCCGAAGTTTCTGACGAACAGCCCGAAGACATCCTCGCCGCCCTGCAAGTCGAGGCAGAAGCCGAGATTCCGGCAGAGCCCGAGATGGCCCGTGACAGCGATGACGAAGCGGATGACGGCGATGATCTTGATGATCTGCTGGCAAAGCTGAACGCACCTGCCACCGCCCCGGCAGCGAATCTGGCTGACAGCCTGGATGACGATGATTTCCTGTCGGAGGACGAGGAGGAGATCACGCCGGACGCCGCGCCGGAGCCGGAAGCCCAGACAGAACCTGCCGAGGCTGCGACCGCCCCTGAAGCGGCCGAACTGCAAGAAGATGAAACCGGCGGCACCGCTTCGGAACGTATCCAGCGCGCTCGTGCCCGTGTCATCCGCATCCGCCGCACGACGCCGCAACCCGCCGACGATGCCGAAGAGGTGACGGAAGCCACCGCCCGGCCCGCCGAGGAGGACGCCCCGCTGTCGCCCGAGGCCGAAGCCGATCTGCTGCGCGAACTTGGCGAAGTCGAAGCGGAACTCGGCGCAGAAACGCCCGATCTGCCGCCGCCGAGCGCCCCCGTGCCGCATGAACCTACCGCCATTCGCCCCGTCCGGCCGGTACGTCCGGCGATTGCCCCGCGCCGCAACGCGCTGGCAGACGTCGAACCCGAAGGCGAGGCTGCTATGTCACGGCTGATTGCCGAGACGAACAACCAGATGCAGGGGGCGGAGAATCGCCGTCGCCTGTCGGCCATCGCCCATCTCAAGGCCGCCGTGGCCGCCACCGTGGCCGAGCGCCGCGCCGGGGCTGCCAAGCCGGTGAACGATACCGAACGGCAAGATCCCTATCGCGAGGATTTGTCCCGCATCGTACGTCCGTCCGCCCCGAACGCGACCCGGCCCAGCCCGCTGGTTCTGGTTTCGGAACAGCGCATAGACCGCGCGCCGGTGGCCGAACCTGCGCCGCGCCCGGCCGAGGTTGGCCCGATCCGTCCGCGCCGCATCGCGGGTTCCGCCGCCCTGGCCGAAGAAGAAGATGACGAGCTGGAGAACGAGGACAACCTCTTCGCCGACACCCGTGGCTTCGCGGAATTTGCAGAACGCCTTGGTGCGCAGGATCTGGGGGCGCTTCTGGAGGCCGCCGCCGCCTATGCCGCCTGTGTCGAGGGCCGCCCGCAATTCACCCGGCCACAGATCATGCGGCAGGTCGCCAGCCTCTCGGACTCCGAATCGAGCCTGCGCGAGGACAGCCTGCGCAGCTTCGGGACGCTGCTGCGCACCGGCCGTATCGTGAAGGTCCGCCGGGGCCAGTATGCACTGGCAGAAGATTCGCACTATCTGGCCGAGGCCCGCAAACTGGTGGGTTGAGCCTAAGGCTCACCCCCTTTTCCGGGTCCGACGGGCTGCCACCCTCCCCGGACAGGCGAAAGGCGGAAGGTTTCCCTTCCGCCTTTCCCTTTTCAGTCGTCCTGTGCCGGGGGCGCATCCGGGTCAGCCTGGCCGATCCCCCTGAAGATGAACCTGAATGGCAGCATCCACAGGAAGCCGAGCCCGACATAGACCAGAAACTCCACCCAGATCGGCGGCCGGTCCAGTGCCCCCATGATCCCCCAGACCGCGCCAATATAAAACGGCAGACCGACCAGAAGGATCACCAGCGCAAGGCGCTTGCGGACGCGATAGCCCATAGCCACCGGATCAATCCTCGAAAGGATCGGTGACGAGGATGGTGTCGTCCCGTTCCGGGCTGGTCGACAGCATCGCCACCGGGCAACCGATCAGCTCTTCGACACGGCGAACGTATTTGATCGCGGCGCCCGGCAGATCGGCCCAGCTGCGCGCGCCTTCGGTCGATTCGCTCCAGCCCTCGATTTCCTCGTAGACCGGGGTGCAGCGGGCCTGCTGGTCGGCGGCCGTCGGCAGGTAATCCAGCGCCTGCCCGTCCAGCATATAGCCCGTGCAGATCTTGATCGTCTCGAACCCGTCCAGCACGTCGAGCTTGGTCAGCGCGATGCCGTTGATGCCGGAAATCGCGCAGGTCTGCCGCACCAGCGCCGCATCGAACCAGCCGCAGCGGCGCTTGCGCCCGGTCACGGTGCCGAATTCATGGCCACGGGTGCCCAGACGCTCGCCATCGGCATCATGCAGCTCGGTCGGGAACGGGCCTTCGCCCACGCGGGTGGTATAGGCTTTCACGATCCCCAGAACGAAGTCGATGGCATTCGGCCCAAGACCCACGCCCGTCGCCGCCTGCCCCGCGATCACGTTCGACGAGGTGACATAGGGATAGGTGCCAAAGTCGATGTCCAGCAACGAACCCTGCGCGCCTTCGAACAGGATGCGTTTGCCCGCGCGGCGCAGCTCGTTCATCACTTTCCAGACCGGCGCGGCATATTGCAGGATCTCGCCCGCGATGGCGTTCAGCGCGGCGATCAGCGCATCACGGTCCACCGGCTCCAGCCCCAAACCGGCGCGCAGCGCATTGTGATGCACCAGCGCCCGGTCGACGCGCAGTTCCAGCGTCGCCTGATCGGCCAGATCGGCGACACGGATCACCCGCCGCCCCACCTTGTCCTCATAACACGGCCCGATCCCACGCCCGGTGGTGCCGATTTTGCCCACCGCGACCTGCGCCTCTCGCGCGCGGTCCAGTTCGCCATGATAGGGCATGATGAGCGGGGTGTTTTCCGCGATCATCAGCGTCTCGGGGGTGATGGTCACGCCCTGCTCGCGGATCTTGGCGATCTCTGACACCAGATGCCAGGGGTCCAGCACCACGCCATTGCCAATGACCGACAGCTTGCCGCCGCGCACCACACCCGAGGGCAGCGCATTCAGCTTGTAGACCTTGCCGTCGATGACGAGCGTATGGCCCGCGTTGTGGCCGCCCTGAAACCGCGCGATCACATCGGCGCGCTCGCTCAGCCAGTCAACGATCTTGCCTTTTCCCTCGTCGCCCCATTGGGCACCGACGACGACGACATTGGCCATGTCCAGACTCCTTCGGAGGTGTGAAACCGGCGCCGGTATATAGAGGCCGCGCGCGCGATGACAGCAGAAAATGCCCGCTGCACCTCAGGTCAGACCAGCCGCCGCCAGACCGCGCCGCACTGCCGCCGCCAGCGTTTCGGGCTCGTGGCCGGAAAAGCCGATGACCAGCCCCTTGCGACCGCCGGGCTGTATCGACATCGCAGAAAGCGACCGCGCGCCAAGCCCTGCGGCCCGGGCCTGGCCCGCCAGTCGCAGATCGTCGGTGGTATCGGACAGCGCCACGACCAGATGCAGGCCCTGCTCGGGGATGCGGACACGATGCCCTGCCGCCGCGAGTTCGGATACCAGCGCATCCCGCGCCGCCCGCACCCGTCGCCGCGCGCGTTTCAGATGCTGCGCGAAATGGCCCGCAGCCAGAAACTCGGCCATTGCCGCCTGCGTCAGTGCCGAAGGCGCCCGGTCGGCCCGCCCGCGCAGTGCAATCACCGGCGCCAGCAGTGGCTCGGGCAAAACCATATAGCCCAGCCGCAGCCCCGGCATCAGCGCTTTCGAAAAGGTGCCGACATAGATCACCCGGCCCCGCCCATCCATGCCCTGCATCGCGGCCAGGGGCGGCCCGGCAAAGCGGAACTCGCTGTCATAATCATCCTCGACGACCCAGGCACCGGCCTCTGCCGCCCAGTCCAGAAGCGCCAGACGCCGCCGCATGGTCAAAACCACCCCCAGCGGAAACTGGTGCGAGGGCGTGACATAGGCCGCCCGCGCCCCGGCACAAAGTACCCGCCCCGCCGCGACATCCAGCCCCTCGTCATCCACCGGCACCGGCACCAGCCGTTGCGCCGCGAACGCCGCCTTGGCCGAAGGATAACCCGGATCTTCCATCCAGACCGGATCACCGGGCGCCAGCACCGCCCGCGCCACCAGATCCAGCGCCCCTTGTGCCCCGGAGGTGATCACCACTTGCGCCGGGTCCAGCCGCAACCCCCGCGCCGCACGCAGATAGGCGGCGACCTCGGCCCGCAATGTCGCATCGCCCTGCGGATCGCCATAATGGAACAGCGCTGCCGGTGGCCGCGCCAGAACCCGCGCAAGGATGGCCCGCAGGCGTTCAAGACTTTGCGGATCGGGAAATCCCAGACCCAGATCGCCCGGCAGGTCGCGCGCCACAAAGACCGGAGGCACCGGCGCCGGACCCGCCGGCACCAGGCACGGCACCGCCTCGGCCACGAATGTGCCAGACCCGACCTTTGCCTCGGTGAAGCCCTCGGCCGCCAGCATCTCGAACGCCGCCACCACCGCCCCGCGCGCCACCCCCAGCCGCGCCGCCAGATCGCGCGTGGGCGGCAGTTTGGTGCCCGACGGCAGGGCACCCTCCTCGATCCGCTGCCGAAGAGCCGCATATATCGCCCGTGCCCTCGGTCCCTGCTCTGGCAGAATGGGCATCAGCGCCGACCAGTCCGGCCTATTGGTCTGCATAATTTTCCTCTGATTGGATCTCTGCCAAACCAATTCTGCCCCTTACATCTGCTGCAAACAACCGGCTTCGACAGGTAGACCATGACCGCCCCCTACACCCCCGGCCCGCGCAGCCGCATCAAACGCAACCCCAAACGCGGCAGCTATGACCGGGCCACCGTCCACGCGATCCTCGACAGCGCTATGCTGGCTCATGTCGCTTATACGATCGACGGCCTGCCCTATTGCACGCCCACGATCCACTGGCGCGATGGGGAAACGCTTTACTGGCATGGCTCCTCCGCCAGCCGCATGCTGCGCGCCCAGGGCCCCGGACTGCCGGTCTGCGTTACCGTCACCCATCTGGACGGGCTGGTGCTGGCCCGTTCGGCCTTCAACCATTCTGCCAACTTCCGTTGCGCCATGGTCTTTGGCAAAGCTCACCTTGTCGACGACGCGGCGGAAAAGGAACGCGCCCTCTACGCTGTGACAGACCGCCTGTTCCCCGGCCGCAATGCCGAATTGCGCCCGATGACCACACAGGAAATCAAGGCCACCTCCGTCGTCCGCATGGAGATAGAGGAAGCCAGCGCCAAAGTGCGCGGCGTCAATGTCGGCGATGACGAGGAGGATGGCATCTGGCCGGTCTGGGCCGGGGTGATCCCGGTGACGACGGTGATCGGCCACCCCGAACCCTCGCCCGTCCTTCCCGACACCATACCCCTGCCCGCACATCTGAGCGCCTTCGCAGCGGGACGCGCCCTTGATACCGCCCTGCAAGACAGCTTCACCCGCTGGCAGGAAGAAAGCTGAGCGCCGTTCGCCGTCCTGCCCGGCCTCTGCTGCCTGCTTCTTGTCCAAATACTCAATCAACACCGCCATCCCGAACGCCTTCGGGGTGGCGAACCCGGCACAATCACACCTGACGGGCACAACACCGCCCCCTGCGGCACACCTGTGCCCTTGCGCCCTTGGCCCCTTCCGCCTAGATAGGCGCGTCAGCACCGAAAACGGCGGGACCATGCAAAACGTCATCCTCACCATCCATCTGATCCTCGCGCTCCTGCTCATCGGCGTCGTGTTGTTGCAGCGGTCGGAGGGTGGCGGCCTTGGCATGGGTGGCGGCGGCGGTGGGGTCGTTTCGGCCCGCGGCGCGGCCAACGCCCTGACGAAGCTGACCTGGATCTTTGCGACGGCTTTTATCGTGACCTCGCTCACGCTGACGATCATGGCAGCGCGTCAGGCCGACGGTGGCTCGGTTATCGACCAGATCGGCGGCTCTGCCCCGGCAAAAGCCCCGGCTGAGCAACAGCCTGCCTCGCCCCTTGGCACCGATCTGCTGCCGCCCGGCACCACCGATGCGCCGCTTACGCCGCCGCGCGCCGATCAGCCGGTCGAAGCCCCCGCGCAGAACAACTGACGGTCACTAATCCTAGGCATATCGCCGCGGCTGCAAACAGCATCTAGCGGGCCTGTTGCGCTTTGCCGAAAATCCGGCTAAGCCATGGCTCCCGTGATGCTGCGATTCCGATGTTGCGAATCGCCTTACCTTTCGAGCGTTTCACGGGAGACCCGCACAATGGCACGTTACATCTTCATCACCGGCGGTGTGGTGTCCTCGCTCGGCAAGGGGCTTGCCTCTGCGGCGCTTGGGGCGCTGTTGCAGGCGCGGGGCTATTCGGTGCGGCTGCGCAAGCTCGATCCCTATCTGAACGTCGATCCGGGCACCATGTCGCCGTTTGAACATGGCGAGGTCTTCGTGACCGACGATGGCGCCGAAACCGACCTCGATCTTGGCCATTACGAACGCTTCACCGGCGTTTCGGCCCGCAAGACCGATTCCATCTCTTCCGGCCGGATCTATTCCAATGTGCTGGAGAAGGAACGCCGGGGCGATTACCTCGGCAAGACGATCCAGGTGATTCCCCACGTCACCAACGAGATCAAGGATTTCCTCCGCATTGGCGAGGAAGAGGTCGATTTCATGCTGTGTGAAATCGGCGGCACGGTGGGCGACATCGAGGGCCTGCCCTTCTTCGAGGCGATCCGCCAGTTCATCCACGAACGCCCGCGCGGCCAGTGCATCCTGATGCACCTGACGCTGCTGCCCTATCTTGCGGCCAGCGGCGAGCTGAAGACCAAGCCGACCCAGCACAGCGTGAAAGAGTTGCAATCCATCGGCCTTGCCCCCGATGTGCTGGTCTGCCGGTCGGAACATCCGATCCCGGAAAAGGAACGCGCCAAGATCGCGCTGTTCTGCAACGTGCGCCCGGAATCGGTGATCCCGGCCTATGACCTGAAAACCATCTACGAGGCGCCGCTGGCCTATCATCGCGAGGGGCTGGACCAGGCGGTGCTGGATGCCTTCGGCATCGCCCCGGCGCCCCGCCCGAATCTTGCCCGCTGGGAAGACGTGATGGACCGTCTGACCCATGCCGAGGGTGAGGTGCGCATCGCCATCGTCGGCAAATACACCCAGTTGGAAGATGCCTACAAATCCATTGCCGAGGCGCTGACCCACGGCGGCATGGCCAACCGGACCCGCGTGAAAGCCGAATGGATCGACAGCGAGATCTTCGAACGCGAAGACCCCGCCCCGCATCTGGAACGTTTCCAGGCCATCCTCGTGCCCGGCGGCTTTGGCGAACGCGGCACCGAAGGCAAGATTCGCGCCGCGCAATATGCCCGTGAGAAGGGCCTCCCCTATCTGGGCATCTGCCTTGGCATGCAGATGGCGGTGATCGAGGCCGCGCGCAATCTGGCCGGGATGACCGATGCAGGTTCCGAGGAGTTTGACCACGAGGCCGGCGCAAAGCGGTTCACTCCGGTGGTCTATCACCTGAAGGAATGGGTGCAGGGCAATCACAAGGTCGAACGCAAGGTCGGTGACGACAAGGGCGGCACCATGCGGCTTGGCGCCTATAACGCCAGCCTCAAGGATGGCTCCAATGTCGCCCGCGTCTATGGCGCAACCGAGATCGAGGAACGCCACCGCCACCGCTACGAGGTGGATATCCGCTACAAGGACAAGCTGGAAAGCTGTGGGCTGATCTTCTCGGGTATGTCGCCCGATGGCCGTCTGCCGGAAATCGTTGAGGTGAAGGACCACCCGTGGTTCATCGGCGTGCAGTTCCACCCGGAACTGAAATCGAAGCCCTTCGCCCCGCATCCGCTGTTCGCCGATTTCGTGCGCGCGGCGGTCGAGGTCAGCCGACTGGTCTGACCTCGTGCGGCCTGCCGCTCAGGCCCGGTCGATCCGGCACTGGTAGCAATTGTTCCGGGCCGACCGGACATGCAGATAGGCGATGCGCGGATCATCCAGCCGTGCCTCCGCCTCGGCGATCAGGCGATCGGTCGGGACCACCGCGCCCGTGCCATAGACGATACGGTCGTCATGGCCGTAGCCCCGGATGATGTAATCCGGCGAGGCCAGCATTGCGGGCAGATCCGCCCCGCCGCCCTGATGGCAATCTTCCGCACACAGAAAGATCGGCCCGCATTCGGCATAGGGCTGCATGACCGGGAAGGGCCGATGCGCCAGCACCAGCATCGGCGCACCTTCGGGGATCATGCTCAGGCAATGGCGGCAGGGGTTGCCGCTGCCCTGCGCGATATGGCGCTCCGGCGCCATATGGTTGGCATCTGCACCGCCCGCTTGCAGGCGGCGCACGGTTTCGGTGGCAAGGGCTGTGAAGTGTATCGGCATGGGTCTCCTCCGGGGTTTTGGCCAGACTGACGTCTGGCAGCCCCGGAAACGACCCGAAGTCTGCGCATTAGCCCTCGGCGCGCGCCACCATCCGCCCCATGGGGCGGCCCCCCAGGATATGCAGGTGGAAATGCGGGACTTCCTGCACGCCATGCTCCCCGGCATTGGTGATGGCGCGGAACCCCTCGCCCCCCTCGCCCGGCTGAATGCCCAGCAGCGCACAGACCTTGGCCACCGTGCGGTGGAAATCCGCGATCTCGGCATCCGAGGCGTCGCGGGCAAAGTGATCGTAGGTCACATAGGCGCCTTTCGGGATCACCAGCACATGCACCGGCGCCTGCGGTGCGATGTCGTGGAAGGCCAGCGTATGCGCGGTTTCCAGCACCGTCCGGTTGGGAATCTCGCCACGCAGGATACGGGCGAAGATGTTCTGCGGGTCATAGGTGTAGGGCATCGGTTTCAGTCCACGAACAGATAATGGGTTTCTGCGATTTCTTGCGCCTTGCCGCGCGACACACCCAGAAAGGCGGCCAGCGGTCCGGCATTATCCTCTACCGTGGCAGCCTGCCGGATACGATGGAAATTCTCGAAATCCGCGTCGCGGATACGGTCGCTTTCAAAGCGCACGTCATAGCGGATGGTCGGCAGCAGCCGGTCCAGAACCTCTTGTGGCGTCCTGTCCCCTGCCAGCCCCACCCGCCGGGCGTGGCCCAGAAGATAGTCGTCGGTAAAGTCGCATTCGATTTCCAGCAGCCGCACGTTAGAGCGGTCATTGTAGAAATCCTGCATCAGCTCCACATTCGCGGGGTCGATGCACAGCACCAGCTTGTCGGTATCCCAGTAATCGAACAGCATCCGCACCAGCGCCCGGCGATGGCGCGTGCGCTTTTCCAGCGTCGACTGGATTCCGCCCAGATCGGGCAACGGGGTCGATGCCTCGCTGAACACATAATCCACCGCCGCCAGCCCGGTAACATCGCGGATGCGCTGCACCAGCCGCTTGGCAACGTGCCATTTCTTGCAGGTGACAATCAGCAACGTGCGTTCGCGTCCAAGGCTCGCCTCGGTCTCCCAGAAGCGCGGAGCGAAACGACGGCCGATCCGGCCTCGGCCAGTCAGAAACTTGTAGAGGCTGCGCCCCTCGTTCGACACCGGGAAATGCACCCCTTCGGAGGTGTACAGGTTGCCCAGCCGCTCTTTCAGCTCCTGCGCATCGACCGAGATCTTGCGGGCGAACAGATAATCCTGCGCGATCAGAAGATCATACTGATCGTTGTAGAAGTTCACCGGCATTCCGTAGTCAGTGAACATCAGGAAGGTAAGCGTCCGGGTGCGGATTTCCTCGTGCGGGACCAGATGGCGCACCAGCGTCTGAAAGAAGGTTTCATCGGGAATCCAGGTGGTGCGGAAGAATCGCATCACATCCTTCCGCTTGCGGCAGAAATCCAGAATCCATTCCACCGTGCGGCGGCGCAGGCACCACCACTGGCTGCCGATCTGGATGGTCAGATCCTCGGGGATCGTCCGCTCCAGCCCGAATTTCTGCTGTAGCCCCATCGAGGTGTAGAACAGCCATTTCTGGGTCCGTTCGTTGAACCAGTGGCGGTAGATCAGCCGCTCGCCCTTGATGCCGGTCTTGATCCAGTCCGAAGAGAAGAAATCGAAGCTCTCGATGTAGTCGGCTTCTTCACGATCCAGGAAATCATGGGCATATTCGGCGGTCTTGATCGGCATGCAGTCGCCCGACAGCATGTAGAAATGCGTCGCGCGCGGAAAATCCTCGACCGCCGCGCGCACTGCCTGCAACGAGGCATCGACCAGGCTCCACTCCCCCCAGCCGCATTTGAGCCGCTTCCGCGCGAAGGTCACCGAGGGGTTGTTCGCCAGCGCGGAACGGATCTGGTCAAAATCCTCCCGCTTCGCGCGGGCATCGAAATGGATCGAGATATAGTCACCAGCCGCCGTCAGGCGCTGCGCCTGAGCGATGATCCCTTCAGGGTCCTTGTGGCACAACAAAATATAGGCAATCTTTGCCATGCAGGAAACCTGACCCCGATGCTATTCGTCACTGTTTCCATAAAATGCTTTACTGGTCATTGAAAAGACAGTGTTTGTTTGCTTTTTGTGACGAGTAAGACAGAAGCCCCGCCGCCGCGGGGCGAAAGGTGTTTGGAGGCGTGGCCGATGGGGTTCCCGGGAACCTGGATGACGGAAAGCGAAAGTGTGGTGTATCGGGTCGTGCCCAAGTGTGCCTGCTCGTCCATCGGGCAGATCATGTTCTATTCCGACCATGGCAAGTTCTTCGACGGCGACATCCACGATTCGACCAAGGGCCTCCACAAATGGAGCCAGGAGGCCAGCCAACCCCTGATCGAGGCGAATGTGAAGGGGCACAAGAGCTATGCCTTCACCTGCGTGCGCAACCCCTATACCCGCATCCTGTCGAGCTTCTTCGACAAGATCTGCGGCATCCAGCGCAATGGCAAACGCTATCGCGGCAACCTTGTACCGCTTCTGATCCAGAAATACGGCATCGAGGTCGGTGGCGACGATGGCAAACAGGAGTTCGACCAGATCGCGAGCTTCCGCCGCTTCCTGCTGTTCGCGCGCGATACGATCCGCTGGCGCAAACCGATGGAGCCGGACATCCACTGGTCGGCGATGTCGGGCCATATCTCGACCTTCATCGTCAACGGCGGCCAGTATGACCACATCTTCTTCACCGAAAAATTCGATGAAGGCATGCAGGTCGTGCTGGACAACATCAAGAGCAAGAAAAAGGTCAACCTGAAGAAGATCCCGAAGTTCAACGAAAGCGAGGGGCATGGCCCCAAGCGGTTGCACCCGGTGGAAGACTACTTCGATGACCTGTCGCGCCATCTGGTCTGGGAAATCTACAAGCGCGATTTCCAGCTGTTCAAATACGATTTCGACAATCCGGGCAACAAGATGCCGATTGGCGAGATTGACCTGGACGAGGTTCACGCCAAGCTCGGCGACTGAGCAGGACGCCGGGGGCCAAGGCCCCCGGCCCTACCGTCATTTCCTGCCGAACAACCGCCCCCAGAAGCCCCGCGCCCGGTCCCGCGCCGCATCGGCCCGCGCATCCACCGCATCCAGCGTGTTGTTCAGATCATCCATTGCCGGTTCGATCATCCGCTCCTTGAACTGGGCCCACATGCGCCACAGCATCAGGACCAGCAGACCCAGCAGCACCAGAACCACGATGTTCACCCAGGGGATCAGCCGCACATCCGGCCCCGCGACGGCCTTGATCTTCACCGCATTGGGATAGATCGAGAAGATCGGCAGCCGCCAGCCGTAATGCGTGACCGCCACCCATTCCGGCTTGTCCTTGGGCGAGATGGCATTGGTCGCCTCGGCCTGAAGGTTGGAGCTGTCGTATTTGAAATAGGGCGGCCAGATCCAGCCGGTATCCTCGTTGCGATAGACCATCGGCCCACCATCGGGATAGACCGCCTCGATGAAACGGATGTCACGCCGGTCCACCGTATTGGTGGTCGTGCCGCTGTCGGGCGAGGCGTAGAAGATCGAGTTCGCCCCCACTTCGGTCAGCCGGTTGTAGGTGCCGGTGATCCGCACGATATCCCGCTGCGGCAAAGTGTAGTGCAGGAAGGCCGCCACGATGATCAGCACCGTGATGCGGAAGCCCCATTTGATATATTTCCACATGCCAAGGGCACTCCTTCAGTCGTAATTCACGAAATAGATGGCCAGTGCCATGCCGATCATCGGCAGGATATAAACCAGCCAGACGAGCTTCAGCTTCAGGCTGCGCCCGTAGTCCTTCATCTGCGCTTCGACCCAGGCATCGCGGTCGCCCGTCATCGCCTCGGCCTCGAACTGCTTTTCCAGCCTCTCGCGCCGGGTGGACCGGAAGTAGATCTTCAGCAGCCAGTAGAAGGCCGTCAGGACGACAAGGCCAAGAAGCCAGGCCCGCAGAATACCGATCATCCCCTCCCCCTCACCGCCCCCCAGGGCCCGACACGTTGCAACAGATCGGGCGCCGGTTTCGGCCCCTCACGCATTTCCGGGCGCTGCAACTCATCCATCCCCGGCTCCGGCCCGAACAGCGCGCGTCGGGCACCCTGCCGGTCCACCAGATACTCCCGCTCCAGAAAATCCGCCACATATTGCCGCTTGCGGTCGCTCCAGCCGCGGTAGCTGTCGTAGAACAGTTCCTTGTGGGTGATGTAAAGCTGCCGCACGTCCAACGGCGCCAGCTCGGCCAGAAGCATGTTCACCAGATCGCGCAGCCGCCCCGGCCTTGCCCGCAACGTATAGAAATAGGCCGGATGTTCCGAGGTGAGCCGCGGCCAGTCCCCCGCCCCTTCCACCCAGCGCAGCAGCGCGCCCAACCCCTGAAACTCCGCCGGCAGCGCCGCACCCAGCCGATGCGCGATCTTGCGCAGATCGGCCCGCGTCGCCTGCCCCAGATCAAGGTTCAGCGCGTCTGCCGCATCGACCAGAATGAAATCCATCTTCTGCCGCAGGATCGCCGCCACATCGGTGCCCCGCGCCTGCACGATGGGTTCGACCAGCTTGTTCCGCTCCAGCCAATCGGCAATCGCGTTCCGGTCCCCCAGATCCATCACCGGCGCCACTGGCAGGGCGCCGAGCCCCGCTTTCGGCGCGCGTGTGATTACCCCCGGAAAGGCCAGGTCGCGGAAGATATACAGGCCGCCGAAATGCGCGGTCCAGAAATCAGGCTGTTCAAAGCTCATGGCGGGCAACGAGATTGGAACCCGCGTCACATCGCCAGTCTTTTTGGCAAGTTCGATCATCTGCGCGATCAGCACATCGTCGCGCCAGCCTTCCGGCTCGCGCCGGAACCGATCCACCAGCGCGGCAAGCTTGCCCGCATCGCGCACATGGCCGCCGATGGTGTCGGCCTGCACCGTCACCCGCCGCATGTCGAACAGCCGCGCCGGGGTGGACACCTCGTAAACGCTGTTCTCCAACTCTCCGGCCACCGCATCGCGTGCGGTCAGCGCGAACAACTGCGCCTCGTTCGCCTCGATGAACTGTTGCAGGATGCCGCGCGATGTTGAAAACCTGATATGCAGCAGCGGCGCCGTTTTCTGCGCCGTGGTCAGCAGGATGAACTGCCGGTTGCAGCCATTGGGGTTGAGATAAAGATCATCTCCCAGCTCATCGCCGATCTCCGGCGCATAGCCGGAAATGTCGATGTGAAAATCGGTCAGCGCCGTGTCCTTCCCCGTCAGATGCCGCAACGCGCGCCGGTAACGCTCCACCAGCGCGGGCGAGGAGACCTCGACCAGATTGCCGAACATCAGGCCCTTTTCAATCAGCCGCCGCACCGCAACCCGCTCCTTTCATCTGTTCCCAAATATCCCGGGGCGCTCCGCAGGCGCGGGGGCAGGGCCCCCAAACGCTCATCCCCGCCCCTCCAGATAGCGCCGCTTCGCCTCTTCCTGCCGGCCGAAATCACGGACCATGGCGCTGATCGCAGCCTCGTCCGATTTGTCCGCATAGCGGAATTCCGAATCCGCGTAGCGGTTGATCTCCTGCACCACCATTTCCACCGTGATTGGCGTCATCAGGCTTCGGATCATCTCCATCTTCCGCTCATAAGGCTGAAACAGGAACAGGTCGGGGGTTTCCATCCAGTCGTCGGGCAGTTCGAAATCCATTGCCCGCACCTTCACCGCATCGGTGATGTTCTTGATCGCCCGCCCGGTGAAACGGTCGTCGGCCTGCTGGATCGCCTTGAGGTAGGTGCCGAGTTTGGCAATCGTGTCCAGCGGCCCGATGTCACCCGCGACCTTGTCGAACACCCGGATCAGGCCGTCCTCCTGCGGGCGGGCGTGTTTTTCGAAACTCGCCGCCACGGCGCGCTTGATTTCCTGCGCGGCGAACAGGTCATGCTCCCCCAGCGGAATCGCATGGTTCTTGCCCAGCAGCAGCGCGAGGATGTCGATGTAATCCTCGCGGCTTTGCGGGCCGTCCACCAGAAACCGCGCACCCGCGCGCTGGCGCAGCGCATCGTCGACGTTTTCGGGGTAGTTCGAGAACATGCCAAAGGTGCAGTTGCCGCGCACCACGGTATTGGCGCCGGCGAAGGCCTCCATGAACACCGCCGTCACCTCCTGCTGGCCCGCGCTCGACTGCCGGTCGCCGCGCTTGCCCGCGATCTGGTCGATGTCGTCGATGGTGCCGAAGGCAATCACCGCCGGGTCGATGACATTGGTGATGAAGGCCTTGGCGTTCTGCCCTGATTTGCCCTGATAGCTGTCGATCTGGTCTATCGAGAAGTTCTGATAGCGGAACGGGTAGCCCGCGACCTTGCAGTAATCGTTCAACAGCCCCGCCATCATCTGAATAAGCGTGGTCTTGCCGGTGCCCGGTTTGCCGTCGCCCATGAAGGTGAAGATGAAGCCGCCCAGTTCCGCGAAGGGGTTGAGCTTCCGGCTGAAATCATAGGCCATCAGCATCTTGGCCAGCCGCATCGCCTGATATTTGGCGATATGGTTGCCGACCACCTCGGTCGGTTTCCTGAACTGCATGGTCAGTGCCGTGCCCTTCGCGGCGCGGGCGGGGCTGAAGCCTGCAAGGGTCAGCCCGTCCGCCTCCACCCGCCAGCTTTGAGCGGCAAACAGTGCGGCAGGTGCCACGCCCTCGACGCGGGAGGCGACGCGGGTCATCAGCGCCTCGCAGAAGGCAGCGATGGTGGCGATCAGGCGTGGGTCATCCGTGCCATGGGTGGCGATGTCCTGATCCAGCTCCCACAGCGCACCTTGCAGCGCGAGCGGTGCGTTGTCGGTCAGGATCTCCTCGACCGTGCCCAGTTCCACCGTCACCTCGCCCAGCGCAGGCGCCAGCAGATAGGCCGTGGCATTGGCGAAGGCATGCAGCACCACCAGCGCCTCGGCAGCCAGCAGCGCGGTAAACTCGGCCCGGCGCGGTTCGGGCAGGCGGGCCTCAAGGTTGGCACGTTTCAACTCGGCCAGCGCGGAGCCTTGCGCAAAGGTTTCCCCCATGGCCAGCGCAATGGCGAGACCCCGCCGCAGCGCCGCAAGCGCCTGCGCCTCGGGCGGCGTCACCAGACCCTCGCCCAAAGCCTCGATCCGTTCGACCAGCCGCACGCCGCCGGGCCGGGCCACGGGCCGCGCCGCCATCCCCGGCACGGTCGACCGGAAACGCGGCCGCGCCCCGATGCCAGGGGAGCGTTCGGGTTCCGCCGCCGGGGCCGCCGTTGCAGTGGCGATGCGCGGTGCGTGGTCGAATCCGGTCAGCAGGCCCAGCGCCCCGTCGTAATGGGCACGGATGGTTTCTTCCTTCAGCTCCATCGTGTCGCGTGTGCTCATTTCTACCTCGCGGGAATGAGGCGCCCGCCGGCACCCACAACGAATTTACGGATATTGGCGAAACCGGGCGGGTTCAGCTCGGCCAGCGCCTGATATGGGCGTTCCGGCAGGATCATCATGCGTTCCAGCCGCGTGGCGCCGGTCTCACCGCCGTTCACCGGATCCAGCCGCCAGACCTGCCGTAGCGCGGTGGAAAACCAGCCGTCCTTCACCTCTTCCTCACGGTCCGAGAGCAGATCTTCGATGGTCCAGACCAACGCCCAATCCTCGCCCGTCGGGGCCATGGCATTGGCGAGCACCTCGGCGATGGGGCCGGATTGCAGGGTGAAGCTGTGCGAATACATCGGCCCCAGCGTGATCCGCCGCAGCCGCCGGGGGTAAAGATCGGCGAAGTCGCGGTCGAATCCCATGGCAATGGTCACGAGCTTCAGCCCCGCCAGAGATTGCGCCATCAGATGCGCCTGCGCCTGCGGCCAGCGGCGGTCATCGGTCGGAAAGGGGCGGCGTCCGGTATCCTCCACCTCCAGCAGATAGACGGCGGGCAGGTTGGTCTGTGTGTCGTAAACCGCCCAATGCACCAGAAAGCGCCGCCGGTCGCCCACATCGGCCACCCATTGCGCATCGGGGTCGTTGCGCGCCTGAAACAACCCGCCCGCCTTCAGCGCCTCGTAATAAAGCCGCTGCGACAACGCGAATTGCAACTGCGTCGGCACCGTCAGATCGCCGACGATCTGGCGCACCATCCGGTCTTTCAGCTCCGCCTCTGCCGCCATGCCCGCAAGGTGCTGTGCGGCGTGCTGAGCATCCACCGCCATCAGCATCAGTTCCTGCGCGATTGGAAAGCCGCTTTCATGCCGGTCGAAAGTCGGCGCACCGGGCAGCGCGCCTTCCAGCCGCCCGGTCATCAGATATTTGTGGCTGAGCGCGCGGAAGGTCGCCGCGAGCCGCTGCACATAGCCGCCGATCACCCGCGCCTCGAGCCGCCCCAGTCGCCCCTCGGCCTCCAGTTCCGCGGCGACCCGCCCCAGATGGCCGGTGATCGCGTCGAACTTGGCGAAATACCGCCGCGCCAGCAGGCTGTCAGACAGCGTGGCGTGATCGTCGGTCAGCGCCTCTTTCACCGTATCCGACACTTATTCGCCATACTGGTTCTTGTCGTGTTTCTCGACGATCTTGGCAAAGCGCCGCGCAAAGCGTTCGTCAGCCTTGGCCTTCGCCTCCAGCACTTGCCGCGCAAAGACCATATGGCCCTCGTGCGCCTCCAGCATGTCGGCCATGCGCTGATTTGTGGCGGTGCCGATGGCGGCCATGGCGGCCTGCGCCTCCTGGTCGGTCTTGACGCCGATCTCGTTGATCCGGTGCGCAACATCCTGCTGCTGCGCTGTTTTCAGCGAGGACGTCAGCGCGTCATACAGCACCACCCGCTGACGGGTGTCGGTTTGCAGCTTGTTGATCAGCACCATCTGCGTCGCCGCCTGGTTCTGCAAACTGTCGACCCAGGTCTTGCCCTTCTCGATATAGCGCTCAAGCGTCTGGCTTTTCGCCAGCTTCACCTGTTCATCCTGCACCAGCGCATTGTATTCGGCGTTCAGCGTCGCAAGATCGGTTTCCAGCTTGGTGCGCGCGGCGGCGTCCTGTTCAACCGCGATCTTGTTTTCCAGTTCGATGATCTGCGGGTCCATGGCGGCAACGCGGGTGCGAACGGCCTCCAGCTCGGCCACGGTGGTTTCACGCTCGTCCAGCGTGCTGACGAGGTTCGCCTCCACCTTGATTTTCTGGCCGTTCAGCAGGTCAAGCTGCCCTTGCAGCAGCTTCACGATCACATCGGATTTCGAGATCAGATCCTGCAACTTGCTGTCGATCGAGGCGGTGCGCAGGCGTTCCTGCCGCATCGCTTCGGATTTGGAGCCCGAGAAGAAGCCCACCACGCTTTCCATGGTGGTTTTCGACCGCAGTTCGTTGAAATCCTCGGTGAAACCCGCCGTCACATCGTCCAGCCCCATGATCAGCTCGGCGATATTGGCGTTCATCAGGTCGGTGTGTTTGTGCACATCCTCCAGCGTCGCATTCTCGATGTCGATGGAAGCGTCGCCCTGCGACAGGTTCTGACGCGCGGTTTCGATCCGGGTTGTGATGGCGGCAATCTTTTCCTGAGCCTCTGCGATCTGCTTCTGGCTTTCGGCGATCTGGGCATCAAACGTGGCCATCGGGCTCCTCCAAGTGAATCTCGTTTACATATGTGCGGGTCACAGGCACCTTACCAGAACCACGCGCGGAAAAATTGCGTCGCGGCCTGACACGCTTACCGCCCAAGCCTGCGCCAGCCGCACGAGAAAATCAACGCAGCTCATCACCACGCGCCAGAACGCGACAGGGCGATCCGCCGGTGCCGACCAGACGCAGGGGAAGCGCGATGATCTCGCCCCGGTCAGGCAACTGCGCCGCGGCCACCTCATCCAGATCCTCGACCAGATAGGCCCCGGCTCGGGCCAGCGACCGATGCAGGAACAAGGGTTCCTCCCCCGCCACCTGCAACCCGCCCGCCATGACCCAGACCGGAAAGCCCAGCGCCAGTGCCGCGTCGAACCCGGCCCGCGCAATCGGCCCCGCCGTCCCGTCAACGAACAGCAGCGTCGCGTCGCCCCGCTCCGGCTCCTGCCCCGGTCGCAGCGTGACATATCGCCCGACCAGCGCGGAAACCGGCAGCGCCTCCAGCGTGGCGCCGCCTTCAGCCATATGGGCAGGGGCGTCGATATGGGTGCCGCATTGCGTGCCGAGCGCGAGCCGCTGCACCGCATAGCCCTGCCCGGCGATGTCGCACCATGATTCAACGCTGAACGGTGGGTCGGAATAGCCCGGTTCCGCATAAACCGTCAGCGTTTCATCCATCGGGCGGGTAAGGTCGATCCAGTCCATTGCCGAACGCTAGGCCCCGTCCCTATGATCCGCAACATGGAACCTGATCTGCACCCCCGCCTCGCCGCCGAAATCGCCGCCCGTCGCGATGACCTGATCGCGCTGACGCAGGATCTGATCCGCATTCCCACGCTGAACCCGCCGGGTCGGCATTACCGCGAGATCTGCGATTACCTGTCCGACCGGCTGTCGGCGCGCGGCTTCGTCACCGCGCTGGTGCGGGCCGAGGGCGCGCCGGGCGACAGCGAGACATGGCCGCGCTGGAACATGGTGGCGCGGCGGGAAGGCAGCGCACCCGGCGACTGCGTGCATTTCAACAGCCATCACGATGTGGTGGAGGTCGGCCATGGCTGGACCCGCGAGCCCTTTGGCGGGGAGCTCGACGGGGACCGCATCTATGGCCGGGGCGCCTGCGACATGAAGGGCGGCCTTGCCGCCAGCATCATCGCGGCCGAAGCCTTCATCGCCACCTGCCCCGATTTCACCGGCGCCATCGAAATCAGCGCCACGGCAGACGAGGAATCCGGCGGCTATGGCGGTGTCGCCTACCTTGCCGGACAGGGCTGGTTCGATCCCGACCGCGTGCAACACGTCATCATCCCCGAACCCCTGCACAAGGACCGCATCTGTCTGGGCCATCGCGGCGTCTGGTGGGCCGAGGTGGAAACCAAGGGCCGCATCGCCCATGGCTCCATGCCCTTCCTCGGCGACAGCGCCATCCGCCACATGGGCGCGGTGCTGGAGGAGATCGAGCATCGCCTCTATCCCCACCTCTCCACCAAGCGCACCGCCATGCCGGTGGTGCCCGAGGGCGCCCGGCAATCGACACTGAACATCAATTCGATCCACGGCGGCGAGGCCGAGGCCGAACCCGGCTTCACCGGCCTGCCCGCGCCCTGCGTCGCCGACCGCTGCCGCATCGTGCTCGACCGCCGTTTCCTGATCGAGGAAGCCCTGCCCGAGGTGAAGGCTGAGATGACGAGCCTGCTCGACGGGTTGAAATCCAGTCGCCCCGGTTTCGATTACACCATCCGCGACCTGTTCGAGGTGCAGCCCACCATGACCGAACGCGCCGCCCCGGTGGTGCGGTCTACAGCCGCCGCCATCGAAAAAGTGCTGGGCCAAGGCGCCGATTTCGTCGTCTCGCCGGGCACCTATGACCAGAAGCATATTGACCGCATCGGAAGGCTGAAGAACTGCATCGCCTACGGGCCGGGCCTGCTGCATCTGGCGCATCAGCCTGACGAATGGGTCGGCGTGCAGGACATGCAGGACAGCGCCCTTGTCATGGCGCTGGTTCTGGCCGATCTGCTGGCCCCTGCGGCGCGCTGACCGTTGCAAGGCAGGCGCCGCAAGGCTATGCCGATGGGCATGACGCTCGCACTCCCCACCCCCGCCGAACCGCTGAAGATCGGCACCCGCGGCTCGCCGCTGGCGCTGGCTCAGGCCCATGAGACGCGCGACCGACTGATGGCCGCCTTCGGTCTGCCCGAAGACGCCTTCCGCATCGTGGTCATTAAGACCACAGGCGACGACTCGGTGCTGATCGCCGCTGACCGCCCGCTGAAGGAGATCGGCAACAAGGGCCTCTTCACCAAGGAAATCGAAGAGGCACTCTTGTCCGGGGGCATCGACATCGCGGTCCATTCGATGAAGGACATGCCGGTGGCGCAGCCCGGGGGGCTGATCCTTGATTGCTACCTCCCGCGGGAGGATGTGCGCGATGCCTTCGTCTCCGCCACCGCCACCGGCATCGCCGACCTGCCGCAGGGTGCCCGAGTCGGCTCCTCCAGCCTGCGCCGCCGCGCACAGTTGAAAGCGCGCCGCCCGGATCTGGAGGTGGTGGAGTTTCGCGGCAACGTCCAGACCCGGATGAAGAAGCTGGCCGATGGCGTGGCCTCGGCCACGTTCCTTGCCATGGCCGGGCTGAACCGGCTGGGCATGGCGCATGTCGCCCGCTCCGCCATCGAGCCCGAAGACATGCTGCCCGCCGTCGCGCAGGGCGCCATCGGTGTGGAGCGACGCCTGAACGATCCGCGCACCGAGGCGATGCTCGCCGCGCTGCACCACGCGCCCACTGGCCTGCGCCTTGCTGCCGAGCGTGCCTATCTGGCGGCGCTGGATGGGTCTTGCGAAACCCCCATCGCCGGGCTTGCGCTGCTGGACGGCAGCGACCTCTGGTTGCGCGGCGAGATTCTGCGCCCCGACGGTTCCGAAACCATCACCGGCGACATTCGCGGCCCCGCCAGCGATGGCACTGCGCTTGGCCGCCAACTGGCTGCCGACCTGCTGGCGCAAGCCCCGAAAGACTTCTTTGCCTGGCGCTGAGCCTTACCTTGGCAAAATATCCTCGGGGGGTGCCCCGCAGGGGCAAGGGGGCAGACAACCCCCCTTCGACATCACTGCTTGGGGCGGTCGTCGTATTCCTTGGTCAGAATGCGGTTCGCATCGCCCTGCGGATCGTCAAACTGCCCCTTCTTCAGCGCCCAGAAGAAGGCCACCAGCCCGACCCCGCCCATGAACAGCGAGATCGGAATCAGAAACGTCAGGATACCCATTCCAGCCTCATTTCAGCCGCAGCGCGTTCAGCGTCACGGATATGGATGACAGCGACATCGCCAGCGCCGCCGCCAGCGGCGTGGCCAGCCCCACCAGTGCCAGCGGCACAGCCACCACGTTGTAAAGCGCGGAAATACTGAAATTCTCGCGGATGCGCCGGGTCGATTGCCGCGCGATCCGGGTCGCATCGGCAATCGGTGCCATATCCTGCCCCAGCAGCACGATGTCCGAGGCAGTACGCGCCGCATCCAGCGCAGTCGCGGGCGAGATCGACACATCTGCCGCCGTCAGCGCGGCAGTATCGTTCAGCCCGTCCCCGACCATCAGCACCTTGTGCCCCGCAGCAGTCAGCGCCGCGACCTCTGCCGCCTTTTCGGCAGGCAGCGCGCCTGCCGTCCAGTGACGGATGCCCAGACGCCCGGCAAGATCGGCCACCGCCCCTTCGGCATCACCGGAGATCAGCCGGATGTCCTTGCCCTGCGCCTGCAAGGCGGCCACCGCCTCGGCGGCACCCGGCCGCAGCCGGTCGGCAAAGGTGAAGGCGCGCGGGCTGCCTTCGCCGGTGCAAAGATAAGTCGCGGTCACCGGCAGGGCCTCGGCCGCGCACCAGCCGGCGCGGCCCAACCGCACCCGGCGGCCACGCCATTGCCCCTCGACGCCATAGCCCGGCACCTCGCGCAAATCGGATACCTGCGCCGGATGCAGCCCTGCCGCGCGCCCCGCCTGCGCCAGCGATTGCGCCAGCGGATGCGCCGAAGCCCCGGCCAGCGCCATCGCCACCTCGGCCGCCTGACGCGGATGATCGCCCAGATTGGTCAACTCCGGCACGCCCAGCGTCAGCGTCCCGGTCTTGTCGAAGACAACAGTATCCACCTCGGCCAGACGCTCCAGCGCGGTGCCGTCTTTGATCAGCAGGCCCTTGCGGAACAGCTTGCCCGAAGCCGCCGTCACCACCGCAGGCACCGCCAGCCCCAGCGCACAGGGGCAAGTGATGATCAGCACGGCAGCAGAGATATTAACCGCATAGCGCAGGTCGCCGCCGGTTTTCCACATCCAGAACCCGAAGGCGGAAAAGCTGAGCAGATGGACCAGCGGCGAATAGGCGCGCGCCGCGCGTTCGGCAAGGCTGGTGTAGCGGGTCTTGGCCGCCTCGGCCACCGCGACCAGATCGGCCATGCGATGCAGGCTGGAATCCTTGCCCGCCGCCGTGACGCGCAGGGTCAGCGGACCTGTCAGGTTGACCTCGCCCGCACTGACCACGGTATCAGGCCCGGCCCAGACCGGCAGACTTTCCCCGGTCAGCAGCGAGCGGTCCAGCTCCGACGTGCCCTCGACGATCACCCCGTCCACCGGCATCCGGCCACCGGGGCGCACCCGCACCAGTTCACCCACCGCAATCTCGGAAATGGCGACCGCCACTTCCTCGCCCTCGCGCACTACGGTGGCACGGGGCACTTCCAGCGCCGCAAGCTCCTCTGCCGCCGACCGCGCCACTGCGCGGGTGCGGTGATCAAGATAGCGCCCGGCGAGCAGGAAGAACGCCAGCATCACCGCCGCATCGAAATAAGCGTGATGCCCGGACTTCATCGTCTCGAAGACCGAAATCGCCGAAGCGAGGATCAGCGCGAGGCTGATCGGAACATCCATTCCCAGTCGCCCGACACGCAGTGAGGCCCAGGCGGATTTGAAAAACGGCTGACCGGCAAAGACCACTGTCGGCAGGGCAATAGCCCCGGAAATCCAGTGGAACATGTCGCGCGTCGCATCTTCGGCGCCTGACCACACGGCAACCGACAGAAGCATGACGTTCATCATGGAAAAGCCGGCAACACCCAGCCGCATCAGCAGATCGCGGCCCTGCTTGTCGGTCTCGGTCGCGCTCAGCAGGCCCGCGTCCAGTTCATGTGCCTCGTAGCCTGCGCCTTTCAGCGCGGCGATCAGGGGGGCGGCCTCAAGTGCGGGATCGGCATCGACGGACACCCGCTTCAGCGTCAGGTTCATCCGGGCCGAGCGGACGCCGGGCACATCCGCCAGCGCCTGTTCCACGGTCGAGATACAGGCCGCGCAATGAGCCATCGGCACCGAGAGCATCAGCCGCGCATCCTGCGGACCCGCCATCTGCGCCAGACGTTCCGCCGAAGGTGCAGCCACGCAGGCCGGACAGGCAGAAGGCGCCCCAAGGCCGGTGTCTTCCGGCCCCCGATCAATCCGTTGCGCCAGCGTCATGGCCTACCCCCGGACGAACAGATCAAGCCGTTGCCGGAACAGCGTGCCATCCTCGGCATGCGCCTCGACGTGCAGCATCCACTTGCCCGGCGCCAGATCGACGGCCGCCTTGTATACCCCGGCCTCGCGCACGAATGTCGGGGTCTGGTCGTCAGCCGCGGTCGTGGTGCGGCCGATCAGAACGTTCAGGTCGCGCACCGGCACCAACTGTCCCGAGGCATCGGTAAAGGTCAGATGCAGACCCTCGCCGTTGCGATATTCGGGCACCAGCATCCAGCCCAGCGCCTCCTGCGCCTTGCGGTCGCTGTCGAAGCTTTGCGAGGCGACATAAGAGTTCTGCACCTCCAGCCCCGGAAAGGTGCTGATCGCCTTGTAGGCCATCAGAACATTGACCGCGATGATGATGGCGAAGGCCCCGACGGTCACCACCATCACCTGACGCCCTGTGATTTCTGCCATCTCAGTTATCCTTCCCGTGGAACACGGTGTCATGGTGAACCCGCGTATCGCCGCCATCGGCGTCGTTGATCCAGAGCCGTACTTCGGTGCGTTCCTGCTGCGCCGCCTCGCTGCCCGGCCGGGCCTCAAGATACATGCGGACAGAGAGGGTGTCATTGGCAGGGACGCTCACCGTATCGCCATCCGTTCCCTCGATCCGAACGCGCAGATCGGCCTCCGACGTCACGCTGATCGCATAGTCGTGCGCCGCCCCCAGCTTGTTGCGCAGCCGCAGGTCATAGGCATTGCGAATCGTACCATCCGAGAGCGTGACATACAGCGGATTGCGGATCGGCGAGACGTTCACATCGATATCCGAGCGCATGAACAGCGCGACCAGCAGGGCCACACCCACACCCGCCCAAAGCGTCGTGTAAAGGATCGTGCGCGGGCGGAAGACGTGTTTCCACACCGATTTCGGCGGCTGACCCGCCCGCTCGCGGGTCTCGTCGGTCAGCGCCAGATACCCGATCAGATCGCGCGGCTTGCCGATCTTGTCCATGATCTCGTTGCAGGCATCAATGCAGAGACCACAGGTGATGCAGGCCAGTTGCTGTCCGTTGCGAATGTCGATTCCCATCGGGCAGACGTTGACGCAGGCCTTGCAGTCAATGCAGTCGCCGTTGCCCGCCACCCCCGGCTTGCCGCGCGGCTCACCCCGCCATTCGCGATACCCGATGGTAAGCGTGTCCTCGTCCATCATCGCGGCCTGGATGCGCGGCCAGGGGCAGGCATAGATGCAGACCTGTTCGCGGAAGAAACCGCCGAAGGCAAAGGTCGTCGCCGTCAGGATGAACAGCGTCGTATAGGCGATCGGATGCGCGTTGCCAGTCACCAGGTCGCGGGCCAGCGTCGGCGCATCGGTGAAATAGAAGATCCATGCCCCGCCCGTCGCCAGACCGATCAGCAGCCACAGCGTCCATTTCACCAGGCGCTTGCGGATTTTCTCGGCATCCCATTTCTGACGAAACAGCCGCAGCCGGGCGTTGCGGTCCCCCTCGACCCAGCGTTCGACAAGGATCATCAGATCGGTCCAGACCGTCTGCGGGCAGGCATAGCCGCACCAGACCCGCCCTGCGGCCGAGGTGAACAGGAACAAGCCCAGCCCCGCCATGATCAGCAGGCCCGCGACGAAATAGAATTCATGCGGCCAGATCTCGATCATGAAGAAGAAGAAGCGTCGGCCAGCCATATCCAGCAGGATCGCCTGATCCGGCAGTTCCGGTCCGCGATCCCAGCGAATCCAAGGCGCGAGGTAATAGGCCCCCAGCATCAGGGCCATGAGCCACCACTTCAGCGTGCGGAAATTGCCCTTGATCCGCTTTGGAAAGATGGGCTCGCGGGCTGCGTAAAGGCTGTGCGGCTCGGTATCGGGGCTGGTCACGGACGGAACTCCGGTTGGCTGTGTTGCGGCTGGTATCGGACGACAGACCCGTTGCCGCCTTGACCTGCATCAAACTCGCATCCGCAATGCAGCTAAACCATGCGTCATATCGCGCTATGGGGCAACCTGCCCGAGGTCGCTCAAGGGTTTGCAGTGCTCCCGCGCTTCCGGCTGGCGCGGAGCGCCGCCTTCCAGCGCCTCGGTTTTACCTCTCTCGACCATGGCATCGCCGTCGCAGGTCGCCAGAGGGCCGGCCCGTCGCCGCACGGCCTGAACGTCACGGGACCGGCAGCATCGCCCCACGACAACCGGATGTCCGTCCGGTCACGGCCAGCGGAGTTGGGTGTAACGGATGATAGCTGACACGCAATTTTGCAGTCTTTTACTCGAAAGTTGCAGCAAGAGTGTTCGGAGATATCCCGGGGGCGGTCCCCAAGGCCGCGAGCGCGACTACCCCTTGTCGTCCATCTGACCTGCCAAATTTGCTGTACCGCGCACTAAGGTCCGCTTTCGGGAACGCGGCGAGGCAGCATCAGGCTTAGTGAATGACCGTCTAGGGCCGGGCCCCGCCCTTCGTGGCCAGTGGCCCGCGAAACTGCAGGTAGGTGCCTCGCAGCATGTTGCTCGGAGCCCTTTGCGGACCGTCAGAGCATGACTCATTTTAGTTTCGCTCTTCCGATGTCTCCTGTCATTCGATTGTTGCTGACAGCCGCATTTTCATGCCCGTGATCCGATATGCGTCGATCACAATCAATGCGGCAGCACCCCGGTCAGCTTGTCCGGGTTACGGGTGATGTAGATCCGGTTGATACGGCCGTCCGTGATGTCCAGCGCCGTGGTTTGCAGAGAGCCGGCAATGCGGGAGATGAAGCCCGGCAATCCGTCAATCGTGGTTGTGCTCAGCAGTTCCATTTCCGCACCGAATTTGCGCGACAGGGCCGCGAACATGCGGGTGATCGCGGCCTCGCCCCGGATCACGTTCAGAACTGCATTCACCTTGCCACCACCATCGGCATGCAGCGTGGCGCCTTCGGCCAGCATGGTGCCAAGTGCTGCCGCATCGCCGGTCTTGCAGGCGTCAAAGAAGGCCCGGGCCAAGGCCGTCCCGGTGTCGCGCGGCACGGTATAGCGTGGGCGGTCGATCTGCACATGCGCCCGCGCCCGGGCCGCCAGCTGCCGCGTGGCGGCGGGGGCACGGTCAATGGTACGGGCCACCTCATCCAGCGGTTGACCGAAAACATCGTGCAACAGGAAGGCCGCACGCTCCAGCGGCGACAAGCGCTCCAGCGCCACCATCAGCGACAGTGTCAGGTTGTCAGGGCGCAGCGCATCGTCGGGTTCTTCGATCAGCGGCTCGGGCAGCCAGGTGCCGGGATAGGTCTCGCGCCGCGCGCGGGCCGATTTCATCTGGTCGAGGCAAAGGCGCGACACGACCCGCGTCAGCCAGGCCGCCGGTTCTGCGACCTGACCATGATCGCCATTCTGCCAGCGCAGCCAGGCCTCCTGCACCATGTCCTCGGCCTCGGCATGGCTGCCCAGCATCCGGTAGGCCAGACGCAGCAGCCGAGGCCGCTGCGCCTGAAAGATATCAACGGGATCAGGCCGCATGGGGGCGTTCGGCGGGCAGATCCAGCCCATGCGCCACGCTAAAGGCAATTTGGGTCCGGTTCCACAGGTTGATGCCGCTGATGGCAAAGGTCAGGAAGGCCAGCTCATCCGCATTGAATACCGCCGAGACCGCCTCCCAATCTGCATCCGTGGGATGCGCCGCGGCAACTGTGGTCAGCTTTTCCGTCCAGGCCAGCGCCGCCCGTTCGCGCGGCGTGAACAGCGTGCTGTCGCGCCAGCCTGCCACCATATGCAGCCGCAGATGGCTTTCGCCATCTTTCAGCGCGTCGGAGACATGCATCTGGATGCAGAAGGCGCAGCCGTTGATCTGGCTGGCGCGCAGTTTGACCAGATGCAGAAGCACATGGTCCAGCGGGCCCTTGCGCAGCTCGGTCTCGAAGGTGACAAGGCCGTTGAAGGCGCTGCCAATGCGTTTGAAATGGTCGGTCATGCGAGGTGTCATCGTCTATCTCCAGGTTGATCTGACACCGAGAAGACGAGACGGCCTAGGCTTTTGTGACATGGCACAGGCAATATTATTGCACAGGGTTCAGGCCGGACAGCCGGCCCACCTCTGGCTTGCTGTAGCGATTAACGGCAGCAAAGTCCTGCGTAGCCGCCATTATGGCCTAAGCTTTGCTGCGACGCCAGTCGAACGGGAGCTTTCGGGAACGCACTGATACTACACTCTGACACGTCGACCGGCAGCTCTGGGGCCGTTCCTGCCAAGCGATATGCGTTAACGCTTCACTTTGATCGGCCCCGAACCTACAGCCTCTGTCGCACGCTGCAAGGGAGCAGGAAGTCAAAATCTGTTCCATGTTCAGCGGCCTTTCACAGCAGCGCTGTCAAAGGAAATATGTATAAATTTCATTATCATACCCAAACATGGAACAGCAGAAGCAAACTTGGCACCTGATTTCCATGTTCGGAACTGTCGCCCGATGGCGGTCTCTCGGCGCATATCCCCGATTCCGCCTTGTTTTCTTGGGCTTTCGGCCTTCTGGCACATAACGCCCGCCACGCCTTCAATTGGCCTTCAACGCCCCTTGAAGGGCCTTTTCACGACTTACTGCATGACAGCGCGCCGCAGCGTTGAAACCGGCCTGCGATCACTGCAACCCCCTGTTTTTCTTGACTTGCCCGAGGTCTTCCGGGGTCAGTTGGGATCTTCCGGGTTCATTGTAGGTCATAGCTGACACGCAAATTTGCAGTGTTTTACTTAGAACGTTGCAGCATGCCGGTTGCTGCTGAAGTGGCGTTTAAGGGGTCTTGAATACCCCGATCATACCCCACCGACTCTGGCACCAGCGTGACGACCCGCACCGGCATCACGAATGCCAAGTGGAAGGGCGAGACGCAGGCGCAGGAAGAGTCAGCGCCGGGCTTCGGTCAGGCCGAAGTCGTGGTGAACGAACTGACCACCTATGTGGACATTTCGAACACGCTGCTGGCCGATGCTTCGCAGGCCGAAGCTGAGGTGCGGCTGGCCCTGACCGAGGATTTCGGGGCCAAGGAAGGGCTGGCCTTCGTGAAGGGTTCGGGCGACGGGCAGCCCGAGGGCGTGATGACCAAGGCGGGCATTGCCGAAACCGTCAGCGGCCACGCAACCCAGATCACTGCCGACGCGCTGGTGACGCTGATGTATGCGCTTCCCGCCATGTATCGCAACGCGGGCACCTGGGCGATGAACGGCACCACCTTGGGCCTTCTGCGCCTGCTGAAGGATGGGGGCGGGCGGTTCCTGTGGCAACCGTCCTATCAGGCGGGCCAGCCGGAAACCATCCTCGGGCGCCCGGTGATCGAGCTTCCCGACATGCCCGATGTGGCGGGCGGAGCCTTCCCGATCATCTTCGGGGACTGGTCGGGCTACCGGATCGTTGACCGCGTGTCGCTGTCGGTTCTGGTCAACCCCTACATCCGGGCGACCGAAGGCATCACCCGCATTCATGCGACCCGCCGCACGGGCGGGCGCGTTATCCAGCCTGCGAAGTTCCGCAAGCTGAAAATCGCCGCTTCCTGAGGGGGATGAACATGCGCGACCTTTATAGCAACATTGCCGCGACGCTGGCCCTTGCCCCTGCGGTGCAATCGGCGGCGGCACAAGGGCCTGCGGTTGACCTGATCAGGGGCGTCGAAACGGCAGAGGGGATCGATGCCCAGACGGCGGCGATGCAGATCCTGCTGCAGCAGGTGGAACAGCTGGTCGCGCTGAACGGCGACGAAGCGCAGGCGCGGGGCAATGCGGTGCAGGCGCTGGGAGACCAGATTGCCGGGGTGGCGGATGGCATTGCGGCCGAGGCCGAGGCGCGCGGCACTGCCATACAGACGCTGGCCGATGGTCTGGCGGATATCGCACAGGATATCTCGGACGAGGTGGCCCGCCGTGCCGACAAGCCGGACCAGCAAAACCGAGACTGCCGTGAAGACCGGCGGCGCGGCGACCACCAGCCTGCGGGCCAGCCTGTTGCCACTGGCCGCATTGCTCTTTTCGGGCGATTTGCAGCACTTCATTGCTGCGGCCCCGCTACACCGTGACCGGGAAATTCGACACCAGCAGCTCGGCTCGCGCCCCCGCTTGGTCGTTGCCGGTGCGGCTGATGGTGTAGCTGGTGGTCACGCCGGTCAGCTGGAAGCGGTCGAAGATCTCGCGGATCTCGGGCACGTCGTTGACAGAAGGGGCCGAGGTGAGGGGCGCCCAGCGCAAGGAAGCCTATCGCATCGTGAGGCCCGCCCATGCTGTTTGACGTGCAAGCCGCTCTGGCCGAAATTCTGGCGGCCTCCGTTGCGACACCTGCGACACCCGCGACAAACAGCCCGGAAATGCCCCCAGTGTCGCAAGTGTCGCGGCTGTCGCAGTCGCAGCCCGCCGAAATCCCGGTGCCCGCCACGGTGCTGCCCTTCACCCCGCCGCCCCGCGCCCCGGCACCTTCACGGGATGAGGGCGACACCTTCCGCCATGGCCATTCCTTCGAGGGCAGCCCCCGCACTTGGACAGGCCGGATTGTCAGTCTGGACGAATAGCGCCGCCTGTCGGCATGGGAACGCCACGGCCCCGATGGGCGCCTGTTCTGCGGCATCTGCCGCGCATGGGTGGCCCCCGGCGGCTGCCCACATTGCCAAGGCGGCACGACATGGCCGCACCCGCCGCTATGGGCGAGGTCCGAGGCCGCAGTTTCGGCATCGCATGACCCGCAAGTCAGCTTTCGCCGCCCGTGCCATTACATGCATTTGACCCCGCTTTGGCCCCTCGGAAATCAAGTGATGCCGCAACCCGATCCCTTCGCCCTGTCCTATGACGAAACCCCGGAAGGCGCCCCGATGGTGCACTCGGATGTGTCGCCCAACTCTGGCCCCTTCGCGGGCAACCGGCGGCATCGGATAGCCCGCGCGGTGGCGGTGCTGCGGCGCTTGCAGCGTAATGGCTGGATCTGCCCACATTGCGGCGACCCGGTGCCGCTCTGGCGCCGCGCCGATGCGGTGTTCTGTTCGCCGGGCTGCAAGAAACGCGCCAAGCGCGCCCGGCAAGCCCGAGGGGGTGGGGGTGGGTAAAAGTCTGGACCGGCAAGGAAGGGGACCGGGGGGCTTCATGCAGGGCGTTTGCTAACACAGTTTTTTGGACCGGACGCCGCGCCGCACCGATTTATCTGACATCATCACGCGAGGCAGCCACACCGATTCAGGTGAAGCCACAACGCGAGGTCGCACCGATTTATCGGTGGTCGTGACGCGAGGCCCGGCGCCGCGCTTTCACGGGAACAGGCTGAACCCTTGGACGTGAAAAGCGCAATTCACGCGCGCGCAGGCGCGCGATTGGTGACATAAAATAGGCGCCGATAGACGAAGAACAGGACGGGCGGCTGGCCCTGCGCGGGTAGTTTCCTCCCCCGGCCTTTCGCTATGCGGGGCAGCGAAGCGCCCGGCGCCGCAGCCGCTAAACCTGCGACGAAGCCTAAACTAAACGCCCGAGGTAAAACGGCGGCACCCCGATCTGCGAACCGGGGGGCGGGCTGTTCCCCTCTCCCGAAAAAATCCGGGGGCTGCCCGTCATTCCTTGCCGCCCAGCGCGGCCCCCGGCCCGGCGGCAACCTGCCCGGCTTCGAGGAACTGGACGCCTTGGGCTTCGAGGGCCTTGCGGATGGCTTCATGCGTCTGGCCGTAACCGGCAAGCGGGCCGTTTTTGCTTTCAAGCCTCTGGATTGTCGCCCAGCCGATCCCGCTGGCATCTGCCAATTCCCGCGCCGACCATTTCAAGAGCGCGCGCGCAGCCCTGATCTGTTCCCCTGTCATGTGCAAACCTGATATAATTTATATTGATCATAGATCGGCCCATGGATAGTATAATTTATATCAACCCGAGGGGCTAGCCATGGCCATTGACCGCGCCGCACTGTTCCGCCTCGCATGGACCTGGGCCAAGCAAGACCTGTGGAGCGTCCGCGCCCCGGCTTCCCGGCTGCGCGCCTTCTTCAAGGTATCGTTGGCACAGGCATGGCGGGAGATGAAGCGCCGGGCTGCGGCCCGCGCCGCCGCGATTGCCCCCGCAGCCAATGCCCGCCCGGTGGAAGTTGTCCGGGCCGAGATCTGGGCCTTCGAGTGCAAGGACAGCATTCGCGGCGCCGACTGGCAGACCCTTGCCGCCTTGAAAGCCGAACTTGCCGCCGCCGAACTGCGCGCGGCCTAAAACTTCCCTCTGACCAATGGAGATATTGCCCATGACGACCCAAAAGGAACAAAGCCCGGTTGCTGTTCACGCCGCGATGAACGCCACAGATCGGCGTATCAGCCGCGCCCTTGGTCTTGCCCATATTCTCTATGCCCAAGCCGAAGATTTTCCGGGCTTGAACAACCCGGAACCGAAGGCGAATGGCCTTATGGTGCTGCTTGACCTGTTGTTGGACGAAATACAGGCAGCACAGGACGCGCATGAAGCCGAATGGCGGGCAATCCGCGAGGCGAATGAGGGCGGGGCCGTGCAAGTCGCCGAAACCCCTGTCATGCAACTCTTTCGCCAATGGGTTGACGCGGCGTCGAAGCTGGACGCCGCAGCGCAGGCCGATGCCGAGGGGTGGGAGGTCATGCTAGACCGGCAAACGGATCTGGAAGATTCCATATTGCGCGCGCCCGCCGTTGACACCCGCGACTTCGCCGCCAAGGTTCTGGCCTATTGCAATGAAGGCCACGCGAACCTGCCTAACCTGCCCGAACTCTGGGCGGAGGGGCGCCGGGTGCTGGGCGTTACACCCTAGAAGGCTATCCGCGCACCGATCCGAAACCCAATGCCCCGCCCAGCGCGGGGCTTTGTCGTTTCATGGTCTGGCATCGGCGCCCTGTCCGGGGAGGGGGTGGTTCAATCTCTGGCAGGCTGCGGAGGGAACCGGCGCCATCCGTCAAATTCTCACTCGGAAGAAACTGAGACAGTTTTTTGGGGCCGCTTCGCGCGCAAGCTGTCGCAAGGCGTAGCTTCCAAGCGTTTTTGGGATGGCGGGTTCTTTGGAGGGTAAGCCAGAAAAATCCCTGACTTTTCCAATGTTTTCAATGGGTAATGGCGGAGACGAAGGGATTCGAACCCTCGAGACGGTTTCCCGCCTGCACCCTTAGCAGGGGTGTGCCTTCGACCACTCGGCCACGTCTCCGACTGGACGTATATTTTCCAGTCTCCTGAGAGACAAGTGATTTTTGGTGCCTTTGAGAGTTGGGGCGTAATTTTCCGGACGGCACTGTTGAGGTTGTTTTGGGTCAGCCATGCTGGGCGGAGCGTGGGAGGTTTGACACTTAATCCTACAATGAACCCGGAAGATCTGTATCGACCCATCTGAATCTGCTCAGGTTAAGCCGCTAATCTGAATGCTTCGGCCGGCGTGCGCATGGCAAGCGCCTGATGAGGACGGCTGTTGTAGAAACAGATCCAGTCACCGATGGCGCGTATTGCGTGCAGGAGGTGGCGCCCCAAGCTGAAGAACCACTCGACCTCAGAAAGGGGCTATTCAATTACATCCGTCTGTTGCAGGCAGTGGGGTGTGATGAACTCCTGCTTCAACCCGTAGCTGCGGACCAGTGCCGTGACCTTGCGACTGGTAAAACGACCCCGTTGCCCGACCTCAGCAGGAACTCCTGCGTGACCCAGCCCAAGGTGCCGAACCAGGTGATCAGGGCATGCTCCAACGCGCTGGCTGCGGTCGTGACCTTGCCGGATCGCGACAAATGCCAGCCCAACAGATCGCGGGTGTGGCAGTCGATGGCCAGGGCCAGCGTGGCCCTGCCATCTCGCCCCGCCCAGACCCGGCACATGTCGGTCGGCCAGCGTTCGTTCGGGGCCTGGGCCACGGACGAGACGGCCTCGATGCGGGTGCCTATGCCAATTATCCGCTTACAGACCCATTGCCCGGCAAGCGCATGCGCAGCATGCTGCCGAGAGGGGGCCAGCCCCTGAGCTGAAAGACACGCTGCACTGTGTTTTTATTGAACCCCAGAAGCTAGGCCACCGTCCCGTAGCCGAAGGACGGTCTTGGCGGGAAAACAGTCCCCCGGACTGTTTTCTGATCCGCAGCGATGCTCGATCATGGCCTTGATGGATGCTCTGGATCATTTGTCGTCCTGCGCATCCAGCAGAGCCTAGAATTTTTTCGGGCGCGCTACTCCAGCATGGCCTCGCCATAGGCCTCCTGAAGATCCTTCCGCTGCTTCCCGTATTACTCGCGGAGGTCGAGCGGTTTCGCCCGCAGGGAATTCTCCATCCCCCGCTTCGCGTCATCAACCCAACCTTCAATCTCGGAGGGCGGCAGGTCGAAGGACCGGCTGGCCTCCGCCACCGTGATCTTGCTCTGCATGATCTCAATCACCAGCGTGGTTTTACGCTTCGCCGTCCAGCGCTTGATGCTGTCGTCCATGGTCACACTCATTGCTACCTTCTCCCTTGTAGCATGAACAGGGTTTCACTGATGGTGTGGATGCCCTCCGGCGGCATCGGCTGTGTCATGCTGGTGAGTGAATGATCACCAGCCACCCAAGAAGCTTACCATGCGCCCGACTCACTGATGAGCAGCCAATCCGCGTATCACCATACCGGCCAGCTGTCATATAAAAGCGCCGCGAGACAGGCCTGACACATGACCGCACCGATCACTAATCCCGGCCGCCAAAGCAGCCTTGGCCTCAAACGGGCATCCACACATGGGTCGATACAACAATCCTGTTTCGACAATAGCCACCGCGGATATGATCGACGAGGCCGGGCGGAGACCAAGATGCACTGAAGCAAGTTGCTGGGGTAGCGCCTCTCCGCTCAGGACTTCGACCGTCGGGTTGCAGAGTTCCTGGTCCTTGGCGCTGTCCTGAACGGTTTCCCGGCTCTCGGCACGCCCATCACAGAGGTCGCAGGAGGTCTATCCAAGAATAAGGGAACTCCGTCCCTCACCAGATTTGTGCAACAGAGCCCGCAAAAGGCCTGAAATCAATGGGTCTGGATCCTAGCGCAACAAAGCTGCCCTGAGGAGATATTGTCGGAGGAGTTTGTCCTGACTTTCGGCGGTCGCGAACTGGGCCACTCCACCGGCCCCGAACATTCGTCTTGATCTTGATTTCAGGATACCAAGCTGCTGGTCAATATCAAGCGCCCCGAAACTCGAGGGCAAGCCGAACGCAGTTTCAAAAATCCTCCGGAGCGGCGCCGATCCCATGATGCTGAACCATTTCGCATCTTCGCTCAATGACCCTTGTGCTATTTCCGGCAGGGCGTGCTGTGCGTATAGCGCGACCCTCATATCCGCGTCAACCTCACCGACTGCGGCCTCAAAGCGATTGTCCCGATACCCTGCCAGAATTTCATCGGCAAAATTTGAAAGCTGTGTGCGGGGCGTGTTGAAATCGCCGAAACCAAAGGCCTTGGACATGGCCTTGTATTGTTTATTCGCCAATTTGTTGGACAAGGCGCCGGAGTTAAGCGTCCCGTCGGTCAAGACCTTCTGGATAAAGAATTTGCTGCCGATATCAGCCTCGAGACCGAAAGCACCCAGAGCCACTTTCAGTAGGCGATGGTCCGCGACAAGCTGCTCTGCGGTATGAATGTCGCCGATCCGGCTGCGAAAGTAGGCTTGGTCCCGCTGCAAAGCTGCATCTGCATTGAAGGCGGCCTTCTGCTTGTCCAGCGTTCTTTGCAGAAAGCTCCACCCCGCATAGCCAGAAAGCGGTATGATCGGGGCGAAGGTCATGTCGTCCGCGCGGCAAACAGCCGCTCTTCCCGTGGCAGAAGATGCCGCAGCGCCCGGAGCACATGATAATATTGACCATCCACAACCGCATCCGTCGCAGCGGCAAGGTGCAGCCGACTGTCGGGGTCTGTCAGCACCTGGCTCAATTGCTCGATACCCCGAAGCAATTGCAGACGGGCTTCTGCCGCATCGGCATCTCCGGAAAGCACCAGTTGCGCGATGTAGCAGACCCGGCGCACCGGCGTCGTCACCTCTTCAGGATGAATCGCATCCCGCAGCCGCAAAATGTTTGCGTTGGGCGTCATGATCGAAAGGCGGGACCGACGATCCCCGTTCTCAATCACCGCCCCGTTGATGAGAACCCGTTCATGCGGGCCCAGCTTCAGCACAAGACCCGTCATGTGGCGGCCCTTTCTCCACGCAGCCCGCGCATGACCGATGTATTGATATCCAGCAGCACGGTAACGCTTGCTTCCCCGGCCAATACTTTGCGGCTATGGGACGCCGTGAATTCGTAAAGATAGAACAGGCGCGCCCGCAACGCCGGCGGCAAGGCATTCCCTTCCTCCGACACATCGGCGGCCAAGGTGCGCCACAGCACCAGATTGTCATGCAATGCCGCCGCAAAGGCCGGAAAATCAGTTTCGCGGCGCGTCACCGCATCTGAAAGCGCGCGCGTAATGCGTGCGAAGAGGTCGTATTCGTTCTGGCGATCCGAACGAACGGGCGTATGTGGGCTGCCATAAGCAACCCGTGCAAGCTGGCTGACGGTCACGGGGTGTCCTTTCGGCGGTGCGGGGTAATGTCAGGAAGCGGCGGCGCGGTTTTCCGCGCCGCCCCTGTCGTCAGCGGAACAGCGACAGGATGCTCTGCGGCGACTGATTGGCGATGGACAGCGCCTGCACGCCCAGCTGCTGCTGCACCTGCAGGGCCTGAAGCCGTGCCGACGCCTCCTCCATATCCGCATCCACCATGCTGCCGATCCCGGTCTTCAGAGAATCCGTCAGGCTGCCGACGAAGCCCGCCTGAATGTCGATCCGTTTCTGCACAGAACCGAAATCAGCCGCCGCATTGATCGATGTCTGGATCATCCCTTCGATATTGCCCAGCGCCGCAGCCGCGCCGCCTGCGGTCGACACGTCAATCGACGACAGCGCCGACAGCCCGCCCGAGCCAGCATTCTTGAACTGTGCGCTGACCGTCAGATCATTGGTTCCGGCATTGGTGAACGCAAGCTGACCGGGAGAGCCGCTGTCATAATCCACCGTCAGACCGCTGACCCCCAGACTATCGATGGCATTCTTCAGACCGACCGCAACCATATCAGACGGCGTCGTCGCGCCGACATCGTCAGCCGTCACCGTATAGGTGGCGGTCTTCCCGCCGATGGTGACAGAAACACTGTCGCCTGCGGCGAAAGCCGCGCCGGAATCGTCGATTTCGATCATGCCGGTGCCGGTGCCGTTGTCGAGCTGGAACCCGGCGGTATCACCATTCGCGGAAACGCCGTCTGAAGTACCAAAGACGTTCTTCGCCGTATAGTTGCCCGCAGACAGATTTTGCGCAGTGACGGTGATGCTGGAGGCGCTGACGCCGCTGCCCGAACGATCCAGCGAGGCCAGAACATCGACCGTCGACTGCGACCCGTCAACAAGATTCAGGCCGTTGAACTGGGCCGCCCCGACGACCGAGGCGATCTGATCGCGCAACGCAACGATATCGGTCTGGATTTTCGTGCGGTCAACATTGTCTTCCTGGGCCGCGACGATCTTGCCTTTCATCTGGGTCAGCAGATCCGTCACGGTTTCAGCGGCTTCCCGCGCCACAGCCACGGTGGAAGAGCCAAGCGCCAGGCTGTCGCTGATGCCCTTGAAGCCCTCGACATCGGATTCCATCACCTTCGAAATCGCCCAGACGGCCGCATTGTCGCGGGCGGTGGAAACCGATTTCCCGGTCGAGATTTCCGATTGCACCTGATTGAGGTTGCTGTTGATGCCCTTCAGGGTCTGAAGAGCAACCATTGCGCTGGTATTGGTCAGAATGGACGACATGTCTTTTCCTTTCCTGAGCCGGCGCTTTGCGCCGGGCATAGTGCCGTCTGGCGGCGGGATCGGCCTTCTGCGCCCTACGGCCGCTTGCGCCTTGCCGTGCCATCCGCTTTCGGGATGCCCTTGGATTGATGCCCGCCAATCTCTAACACTTTGCTAAATCCGGCCGTCCATGAGGGCTGCAATATCCGGCATTTGATGCAGTTCAGAAGGATCGGTCCGTCTCCGGGGGCCGATGCGGGATTACCTTCCGGCGCCCGCCACTGTCATAGGTGCCAAAGGCCACCCTGGCGTCACGAATCTCGGCCATGCGCCGCAGGGCGCTGCGGATGCCCTGTCGGGTTGCCCGCAGCAGGGCTTCGTTCTCGTGTGCGAGGCGGCGCAATTCTGCACGCTCCGCAGGGGCGATCTGCCCCACAGCAGCCTGCAATGCCTGCCGCAGTTGCCCCTCCTCTTCGACAAGCGACAGGATGTCTCCCGAAATCAGGGCCTGGCGGATCGCCTCCAGCCGCAGTCGCACATCGGAAGCCACATCATTCGCCATTGTCCACCCCCCGCCGCATGGCATCTACAAAAGCCTGCCCGAGCCCGAGCCCGCCGCGGGCAACAAGTTTGCGCGCGTATTCGTCTCGCAGGAACGAGGCAAACTGCGCCTCACCCGCCCCGCCACCAAATGCCGATTCGGTGGCAAGAAGGCCCGAAAAGCCCAACATTTCTGAAAGAAAAGCCGATTCGAGATCAGCCGCGCGTGCCTGCAATCGTGCTTCAGGGGCAACTCCGGGCCGCACGACACCGGCCCGGATCGTGAGATCTGTCATCCGCTTCTCCTTGTGTTGGATTTTCCCCAAGGCTGCGGCCTGCCGGTAAACATCCGGTAACTCGTTGCGGCAATAACCGGAGATAGATCGAAAACGTGAGGCCCCGGTGATTCCTCCCCTTTCCTTGCCCGGAGTTGTGCCCCTGCGAATGGGCTACCCCCGCGACGCCGAGGGGGCAGAGATTGCCTTTGCATCGCTTCTGGAGGTCTTGAACAGGCAGACAAATAAAGAGCGGCAGCCCGTGGCAGCCGCAGAAGCGACTGTCACAGCCGGGCCGGTCTGCCCCGACGGCCCGCCTCCGGTTGCACAACTTCGTCCGGAATCGCACCTTCCCGACGCCACCGCAGCAAAGCCAGAGGTCACGGGCTCAGAATCGCATGATGATTCGACCCCTGCTTATGCGCAGCGCCGAGTCGGAGCCTCTTCTGAAGCACCGGATTTCGACGTTCAGATGACGGAGGAAATATCAAACCTGCCACCCATGGCTTACGTGGACTTTGTTCATACGAGCCAGCCCGCAGGGCCTGAGCCTGTCGATGCGACGGACCCCACCGCCGCAGAAGAAGCCACAGAGGATAGCCCCTTTGAAACACCCCCTGCTTCGGGCGCTCTCAAACGGAGTCCCCACGAAAATCTGCCTCATGTGGCGAAGCCAGCTCCGTCTGCCAGTCTGCCTGATGATGCTTCCCCGCCGCTGCTTGTGAGAGCTGATGCTGAGGCGCGCACGGGTCAAGCGATCCCGCGCCATCTGCCGCCCGATCTGCCCGAGCCGCAGCAGGTGGCCACACGTTCGCTTCAGGATGCCGCTTCGGAAGCAGGTTCGGCGCAGCCCGTCAAACCGTGCCTGCCTTTGAAGACACCGTCAAAAGATGTACCACAGGCTTTACCTCTCCTTCTCAAGCACCTGATTTCCCTGAAAGAAAATCTTCCTCAGCTTCGCCTGACGCTGAGAGAAGTACCGGAAAAGTTGGAAGGAAGCGCTCCTCCTGCGGATGGCCTGACCCAACAGGCCAATACTTTGTTCGACAGTGTTGCGCCGGATGAACTGGCCAAGAAGGATGGGACCGCGCATCAGAACCAGCAAGAACCCGCCGCAGAACCGGATATTTTGCGCATCCCTTCCTTACCGGATCGCACCCACTCCGATGCCCGGGATGTGATACTGCCGGACTCCCCACCACGCCCGCACCGACAGCTTGCTCTGCCCCATCTGTCGCCCGCACTGGCTTCACCGGATGGGGCCATATCGCCACAGACAGAACTGGACGACGCGGGCGGAGGGAAGGGGATCATGTTGTCGCTGGCACCCGAAGAGCTGGGTCGTTTGAAACTGACATTGCACAGTGAGGGCGACCGCATCCTGGCGCAAATCCGGGCGGAACAACCAGACACTCTGGAGCTTTTGCGCCGCAACGGCGAACAGCTGTTGGCCGAGTTCAGGGCGGCCGGTTTTCGACAGGCCGAAATGCAGTTCGGCCATTGGACCCAGGACCAGCCCAACGCCCGGTCAGATCACCCGGCGAATCAACCGGGCGTTTCCCATCCGGTTGTTTCGGAACCGGAATCTTCCGCGCCACCAGCCTTGCGCCGGTCCCCCGGCAAGGGTCTCGACCTCAGATTGTGAAAGGACGGAACATGGAGATTACCCAAACCGGTACCGGAACCTCCGCGCGGAGCGTTCCGTCCGGCAGCAGCCTCAGTTCAGATTTCGATACTTTCCTGAAGATGCTGACCACACAGATGAAAAATCAGGACCCGCTGAACCCGATCGACAGCGGGGATTATGCGGTACAACTCGCCACCTTCTCGGGTGTGGAACAGCAGACCAGGACCAACCAGTTGCTCGAAACCATGCAGGCCCAGTTCGGACTGCTGGGTATGGCGCAAATGTCAGGGTGGGTGGGCCATGAAGCCCGTGCCGAAATGCCGATGCAGGTAGCGGCAGGGGCGGCGGTATCGCTCGCACCGAATCCCGCGCGTGGCGCGGATCGTGTGGTTCTGGTTGTCACGGATGCGGATGGCACCGTGGTGAACCGCGTCGATCTGGCGCCCGACACGACCGAACTGGACTGGACGCCGGTTGATGTGGAAGGTGCGCCACTTCCGGACGGGACATATGATGTCTCACTTGAAAACTATCAGGGCGAAACCCGGCTCGAGCCCTCTCCGGTCGAGGTTTATGGCCGCATTCTCGAGGTTAGGGGGGGCACTGAGGGGTTGATGCTGATGATGGCCGGAGGCGCCGAAATTCCGGTCAGTGCGGTGACGGCCCTGCGTGAATGACACCGTCTTGCCTGCCAGGCGATTGCGCCCTAGCTTCGCGCGCCATGAACGTCCTGCCTGCTTCGGCCCCTGTTGCCCCACCCGAGGCCGCGCATATCTGCGCGGTGCTACCGGCTTTGGTCGGGCAGAAATGGCATCCTCTGGAAGGCGGGCGGGTCAACCGGGTCTGGCGTGTCGGCGCTCTGGTGGTCAAACAGCACCGCCCAGCGGCGGCCTCTCCGCTGTTTCCGAACGACGCCACCATCGAATATGCGATGCTGGAGGCGTTGCGCGGGACGGGCCTCGCCCCGACGCCGGTCGCAGGTGGCGCTGACTGGCTGGCATACCGCTTTGCCGTGGGGCAGACATGGCAAAGCGGTGCGGCCGGGGTAGGTGCTCTGCTGGCACGGCTCCATGCAACCCCGGCCCCGCAGCTTTCCCTGCGCCGAACAGCTTCGGGCAGTGTGGCGCTGCTGGCGGAACTGCGCCAATGGCCACGACTACGAAACCTGCCGCCCCTGCCGGAAGTGGCCGTAACAGAACCAGCCCCGGCCCGCCTGCTGCATGGCGACCCTGTGGCCGGGAACATCCTCGTGCGGGGCGGAAACGCCCTTTTGATCGACTGGCAATGCCCGGCCCTGGGCGACCCGGTTGACGATGTTGCCTTGTTCCTTTCACCGGGCATGCAGCATCTTTACCGCGGGTATCCCCTGTCCACTGCGGAAGTGGCCGCCTTTCGCGAAGGATATGCGGATGCCGGTGTGCTTGCCCGCTACGACCGGCTCGCACCGCTTCTGCATTGGCGCATCGCGGCGCATTGCGCATTGCGGGCCGGACATGATCATCCCGGCTATGCCCTGGCCTTCGATCTGGAGTGTCAGGCCTTTCTCGGCAAACGCCATGACCTTCCGTCCCGGTGATTTTGCACTCCCAGCGCCAGAAGTGGCGCGACGGCTGATCGGCTGCCGTCTGATCATCGGGAGGTGTCGGGGCATGATCTGCGAGACCGAGGCCTATACACACGATGATCCGGCTTCGCACAGTTTCAGGGGCCGGACACCGCGCAATGCGGCGATGTTCGGGCCTGCGGGACATGCCTATGTCTACCGCAGCTACGGCATTCACTGGTGCCTGAATGTGGTCTGTATGGAGGGGACTGCCGTGTTGTTGCGCGCCATCGAACCGCAGGACGGGCTGGAGGAGATGCGGCAGAGACGTGGCGACGTGCCGGATGCCCGGCTGGCAGCGGGGCCGGGGCGCCTGGGTCGGGCCCTGGGGATTGGCCCCGCACTGAATGGCAAGCCGTTCGATCACCCGGAATTCTCCATCCTTCCCGAGAATCCGCCCGGTGAGGTGGTGGCAGGTCCGCGCATTGGTATCAGTCGGGCGAAGGAAAGACCTTGGCGCTTTGGCTTACGCGGCTCTGCCTCGCTCAGCCGCCCGTTTCCGGAATGACCTGTTTTTCAAAATGACCAGGGGCCGCATGACATCATGCGGCCCCTGGTCTTGTCGAAGGTTCAAACATGCCCCTCAGCGCAGCTGGCCCGTCCTCAGACCGGCGGGCGACCCCGCAGCGCACGGGCGATCATCGCCACGACGAAGAGGATGATGAAGACGATGAAAAGGATCTTGGCGATCCCGGCCGATGCGCCCGCGATGCCGCCAAAACCCAGCGCCGCGGCGATCAATGCAACAATCAGAAAGGTAAGTGCCCAACCAAGCATGATCTTCTCCTGTGTGTCCGGTTTCCGCCTTTCGGCGCTTCCGACAGATCAACGCGAGAGGGGCAATCCGGTTCCATCACGGCGCATCACCGCAGGAAGTGCCCGTTTAGTCCCCAAAAGTCACAAGTTTCTTGACACTTTTGTCACAACCCGTTCGCTTGTATGGAACCGACCTGCCGCGTTGAGGTTTTCATGATGACATTCTCTGCTTCAGAACCGGCCTGAACGACCAGAACGGGATTACCATGCCTTTAAGACGTGCCCTTGTAGCCTTGCTGATCGAGTTTGAAACAAGCCTCGATGAGATGGAGGAAATGCAGGCACGCTCACCCACGCCGCTGCTATACAGTGTTCTCGTGCGCCGCCGTCGTGCGGCGATGACCCTGCGCAGCCGTCTTAGTCGCAATGATCGCCCGCGCCGCCGCAAGGCTGCCGCCGCACCTTCGAATGCGGCACAACTGGTGGCCCGCGAAACCGAGTTGTTGCGGCTTTTCGACATCGCGCTGGCGGAAGTTCGGATCGAACCGGAACTGGCCCCGCTTCTGCGCAGCCTGCGGGCCGAGGTTGAACAGGCGCGCATCTCGTTGCGGCAGCTCGGCAGCAACTGACCGGGCAACCGCAAGGCCCCCGGTCAGCCGCTTTTCAGACCACTGCACGTTCTTCCGCTTCGGCAAGCGCATTCGGGGCAAAGGCAAAGCGCAGGGCAAACTCCGTCTCGCCATGCTCAACCTCCACCCGCGTACCAAGCTGGGCGGCAAAGGCGGACAGCAGGGCTTCGCCCAGCCCCGTGCTTTCCGCGGCGCTGTCCGGTGACGGCGGCGCGCGCAGGGCCTCGGGTGCGACGCTGTTGACGATCTCGACCTCCGCACGCGAGTCGGCATCACGACGCAGGGCCACACGCAGTTCGGGCCGTTGCCCCGAGGGGGCGGAAGCGTATTTCAGCGCATTGGTCAACGCCTCGGTCACAAGCAGCGACAGGGGAACGGCCTGATCCGGGGTCAGACGGATATCGGCGAAATTCGTCGTGACCTTCAGCGGCTCGCCCGGCCGGCCTGCCATTTTCATGATCTGCGTCACGATGCTTTGCAGCAGTTCATCGGCGCGAATATCCGTCAGCCCGCTGGTCTGATACAATTCACGGTGAATGGTCGCGAGGCTCATCACCCTGTCCTGCAAACCGCGCAGCAATCCCTTGCTTTCGGCGCTGCGGGCCTTGCGGATCTGCATGTTGATGATCGAGGCGATCAGCTGAAGGTTGTTCTTCACCCGGTGATGCACCTCGCGCAGCAGGACCTCCTTCTGGTGAACCATGTCCTCCAGTTCGGCCTCATCATGCACCACGCTTTCCATCATGCGCTCGACCGCGATACCCACCCGGCGCAACTCGCTGGGGGCACCGTGCAGATCAAGCTCCGGCAGGCGGCGGTTGCCGTCGGCGAAAGCTACGATGGAATCGCGCAGGGTGCGGATATGGCGCAGCACCTGATGCTCGGCGGCAAGTTGCGCCACCAGAAGGCTGGCCAGCCACATCAGCGCGGGGAACACCACAATCGGAATCGAGGTTTCAACGATCATCGCATCGGTCACGGTCACCGGCCAGTTGCCGAGAAGGAATAGACTGCCTTCGGCGATAGGAACAACCGCAAACACGCTTTGCCGCCCCGACATCGCGCTGCCGGAAAAGCTGTGCGGCAGGCCGTCAGCCAGATCCGACAGCGGAACAGAGACCGGCAGCATGGTTTTGGCCTGATCCAGCGACAGGCTGGAGGTCAGAATCTCGCCATCGGCGTCGAACGTCATCAGGGCGTTGGGCTCGGAACCGGCACTGAAGGCCCGCTCGCCCAGCGACTCATACCGCACCACCTGATGCGGCAGCGACAGGGCGGCAAGCCCGATCACCTTGTTGTCGGCATCATGCACGGGATGCAGGAACACCAGCACGCTGGTATTGCTGATCGAGCCATGGGTCCGCAGCCGCATGGTCGGCTTGTCCAGCTTCATCGCATCGCGCAGATCCTGCCGGAAGCTCATGTCGCGATCGCCCTGTGGCGAACAACTCACCTGAAGATTGAGGTCGATGAACCCCGCGAAGGTGTAGATACGGTTCTCCTCAAGCTCCAGAAAGCGCTGCATGACGGCCCGGCAGTCCGCCGGATCTTTCAGCATCGTCGGCAGGGCAACGGCCAGACCGGCAACCGCGCCCTGGCCCCGCATGATCCGCTCCACCGTCGGCACCGCCGCCTGCATGGTCTGCCCCATGACGGCGGCCTCGGTTCGCGCTGCGGCCTCGCGCTGGTACTGGCGGATCTGTACATAGCTCAGGATGGCGAGAGGCATCAGTACGATGCCGAACATCACCATCAAGCGGAAGCCCAGCCGCGACAGGATCGCAAGACGCCGGCGCACCAGCCCCTGTATGTGCATCATGCCGCCTGCGTGCCCGATCGGCTGAGAACCGCAAGCGTAGCGCCGCTGTCACCCGCCAGCACATCCTCGCCCGGCTCCATCCCCAGAAGCTGCGCCAGACGGTTGCGCGCACGGCTTGTGCGGCTTTTCACGGTGCCGACAGCGACGCCCATCATTTCAGCCGCTTCCTCGCAGGAATAGCCATTCGCCCCGACAAGGATCAGCACCTCGCGATGTTCGTCCGAAAGTTCGTAGAACGCCCGAGTGAAATCCGCGAAAGCCAGCCGCCCGTCGTGATGCGGCTTGTCGAACAGGGTTTGCGCATGCAGACCGTCGGGGTCTGCCACCTCGCGCTTTTTCTTGCGCCGGTCCGAGAAGAAGGTGTTGCGAAGGATAGTGAACAGCCAGGCCCGCAGATCGGTCCCGACAGCGAACTTGTCGATGTTCGACCAGGCTTTCACGATGGTGTCCTGCACCAGATCGTCGGCCTGCGAGGGGTTGCGCGTCAAAGAGATCGCAAACGCCCGCAACGCAGGAAGATGGATCAATATCTCTTCCCGCGGATCGCTCGCTCCGGTGGCGCTGTTCATTTTTCGCGCTCCTTTGCCTTGAGCTGCTCAAGCAACTGCACGAAACGGTCCGGAACCTCTTCTTTCAGCGTCTCTTCGTAAACACGCTTCAGGTTCTCGTCGATCTGCTGTTGCAGACTGGATTTGCGGGGTGCGTTGTTCATCTGTTCATCATGCCTTCAGGACAGCCTCATGTCATAGAGACATTCATGCGGATTCTTTGGAACCAAACGCCGTGCGAAGCGTTTGGTTCCCGAAAAAAGCAACTGCTTGTCACATTGGGGAGCATTGAATGACTGACCTGGCAAAAACCGATCTCGCCGCGGCGGTAGGGGGCAGCCTGCCCTATCTGCGCCGCTATGCGCGCGCCCTGACCGGAAGCCAGACCAGCGGCGACCGTTTCGCCGCCGCCACGCTGGAAACCCTGCTTGAAGACCTGTCGCCGCTGGAATCCGCCTCCAGTGTGAAAGTCGCGCTGTTCCATGTTTTTCACCTCGTCTGGGCCAGTGCAGGTGCGCCGGTGGGCGAGGCGGACAGCCCGCTCGCCGAACGGGCGCAGCGCCATATGCGCGACCTGACCCCGAATTCGCGCGAGGCGCTGCTGCTGTCGGTGATCGAGGGCTTTTCGGCCGATGAAATCGGCAGCATCCTGCGCGTCTCTGCGAAGGAAGCGGCCGAACTGGTCGCCATTGCCCTGCGCGAAATGGAAAACTCTGTCTCGGGCCGCGTGATGATCATCGAAGATGAGGCGATCATCGCCATGGACATCAAGGATATCGTCACTGATTGCGGGCACGAGGTCACCGGCATCGCCCGCACCCGGACCGAGGCCGTGGCCCTTGCTGCCCGCATCCAGCCGGATCTGATCCTTGCGGATATCCAGCTTGCCGACAATTCGTCGGGGATCGACGCGGTGAACGAAATCCTCGCCTCGGGTGAACAAATGCCAGTTATCTTCATCACCGCCTTCCCCGAACGGTTGCTGACCGGCGAGCGGCCGGAACCCGCCTTCCTGATTACCAAGCCATTCTCGGAAACGCAGGTGCGCTCGGCCGTCAGCCAGGCGATGTTCTTCTCATCCACGGAAACCCTGCGCGCCTGAAAGGTGCTGCGGAGAGGATCTCAAGAAGGGGGCTTCGGCCCCCTTTTTACTTCTCCCAATTACATGGCTGCCTGCGCCGCACCCCGGCAGAATCGATATTTCGCGATTTTTCTGGAACCGGGATCGACGAACGCGCGTTGTCACACCAGAAGGCAGGAAAGAAATTTCTGCGCTTTATCATGAGGTTGACAATGAAAGTGTTCCATATTCTCGCCCTGTCCACCGCTCTGGCCCTGCCGGTTTCCGGCATGGCTCTGGCTGACGCCAAGCCGATCAAGGCGGTCGAGGTTGAAACCGATGTCGCCGCAATCGCCAATCCGAAAGCGGCTGAATATTACGGCAATCTGGCCAACGATCTGCAATCGGCCATCCTTGCCCGCATTCAGGACCGCGTGGCCGACAACGGGCTGACCGTCGGTGTCGACATCGACGAAGTTTCCCTGGCCAACAGCTTTCAGACCGCTGTCGGCGCGCAGGATTCCGTGCTGAAAGGCATGGTCCGTCTCCACGATGCAGAAGGCACCAACATGGACGCCTATGAAATCGCCGTGTCGCTGGAAATGGTGAACAGCTTCCTGCCCGAAGGCGCCGTTGCGATCACCAGCATGACCGACGCCCCCGAACACTACAAGGCGCTGGTCGACGCCTTTGCCGATACGGTGGCCAAACGCCTGCCCTGATCGGAACGGGTTTGTAACCAGTATGCCCCCGCCTGNNNNGCGGGGGTTTTTCGTTTCAGATCCACCGCTGATCCGGGTCGGGCAGCGGAATTGCCTCAAGCAGTTCGCGAGTATAGGCCGCCTGCGGATCGGCAAACAGTTCGGCGGTCTGCCGCAGTTCCACGATCTCGCCGCGATACAGCACCATGATGCGGTGACAGAGTCTGCGGATCACGCTCAGGTCATGGCTGATAAAGGCCAGTGTCAGCCCAAGTTCGCGCACCAGATTCTCCAGCAGCCGCAAGACCTGCGCCTGGCTCGAAACGTCCAGCCCCGAGACGATTTCATCGGCCAGAATGAACTCCGGCTCCAGCGCGATGGCACGGGCGATCCCGACGCGCTGCCGCTGCCCGCCTGACAGTTCGTGCGGATAGCGCTGCGCAAAGCCGCGCGGCAGGCCGACGTGATCCAGCGCCTGCATCACCCGCGCCTCTACCCGGTCGAACCCGTGCAGGCGCAAGGGGCCTGCGATGATCTGGCCGACCCGATGCCGGGGATTCAGGCTCGACATCGGGTCCTGAAAGATCATCTGGAACCGCCGCCGGTGCGGGCGCAGCGCCTCCTCTCCCAGATGAGTAATGTCCTGCCCGTCGAAGCGGATGCTGCCGCCCGAGGGTTCCAGAAGCCGGATCAGAGCCCGACCCAGCGTCGATTTTCCGGAGCCGGAGCCGCCGACAATACCGATGATCTCGCCCTTGGCGATTGAAAAGCTCAGCCCCCGAAGCACCTCGATCCGCGGAGCCACGCCCAGCAAAGGTTTTCGCGTCATATCGGCCAGCGAGAGGCGCAGATTTTCCACCGTGTAAAGCTCAGCCATGATGCGCCTCGTCATAAGCGGCGATTTCGGCCCGCAGGCCGGCGATGATGGCCTCCGGCACCGGGGTCAGCGACCCTTCGGGATCGGTGTATTTTGGCGTCGCCCCCAGCAATGCGGCCGAATAAGGATGCGAAGGCGCGGCAAAGAAATCGCGCACCGTGCTCTGTTCCAGAATGCGGCCAGCATAAAGCACCGACAGGCTCTGACAGACCTTCGAAACCACGCCAAGATCATGCGTCACGAACAGAAGCGCCGTGCCATGCCGGGCCTGCATTCCCGCGATCAGGCGCAGGATCTGCTTTTGCACCGTCACATCCAGCGCGGTGGTCGGCTCGTCGGCTACAATCAGCTTGGGCTCTGCCGCGAAGGCGCTGGCGATCAGGATACGCTGCCGCATTCCGCCCGAAAGCTCGTGCGGATACTGCCGCATCACGCGTGCCGGATCATTGATCTGCACCTCGCCCAGCAGATCCAGCGCGCGCGCCTCCGCCTCGGCCCGTTTCCAGCCCAGAATATCGACCAGCCGGTCGGTAATCTGCGGCCCGATCCGGCGCGAGGGGTTCAGCGCGGTCAGCGGGTCTTGCGGGATCAGCGCGGCCAATCCGCCCACCCGCTTGCGCCGCGCAGCAGGCGGCAGCGCCAGCAGATCCACGCCATCCAGCCAGATCTCGCCGCCCGCGATCTCTACCGCGCGCGGCAGGATGCCCAGAACGGCCTTGCCGATCATGCTTTTCCCCGCACCGCTCTCGCCCACCAGCCCGTGCACCTCGCCCGCGCTGACCTCCAGCGAGACATCGCGCAACAGCGGCGCACGGTTGTCGCGCAGGCGCAGCGTCAGGTTCTTCACAGACAGAAAGCTCATCGCAGCACCGGGTCAAAGCGGTCCTTCAGCCCCTCGCCCAGTTGCGAGAAGGCCAGAACGGTGAGGAACAGCGTGATCAGCGGGAAAACCAGCACCCACCACGCCTGATAAACGCTGGCGCGGCCCTCGGCGATCATGCCGCCCCATGTGGGATCGTCGGTGGAAATCGACAGGTTCACGAAGCTCAGGATCGCCTCGACGATCACCGCAATGCCCATTTCCAGCGTCAGCAGCACCACGATGGTCGGCAGCACATTAGGCAGGATTTCCCGCAGCATGGTGCCGATGCGCCCGCGCCCCGCCACCTGCGCCGAGGCGACGTAATCCATCGCCCCCTGCGCCATGGCTTCGGCCCGCACCACACGGGCGAAACGGGTCCAGTCGATGATGACGATGGCAAGGATGATCGAATGCAGCCCTGGCCCGATCACCGCAATCAGCAGGATCGAGAACAGCACCGGCGGAAAGGCCATCCAGATGTCAATGAGGCGCGAGATCACCAGATCGACCCAGCCCCGCAGGAACCCGGCCATCAGCCCGAGAGCCGAACCTATGATACAGGTGATGCTGCCCGCCACCAGCGCCACCACCAGCGCCAGACGCGCGCCATAGATGATCCGGCTCAGCACATCGCGGCCAAGGCTGTCAGTGCCCAGCCAGTAACCAGCCTCGGCGCCCTTTTCCCAGAACGGGGGCAGACGGGTCAGGAACAGATCCTGCGCCAACGGGTCTTGCGGCGCCACCAGTGGCGCGAACACCGCCGCGAGCAGCAGCAGCGCTAGCCAGCCCCCCGCCAGCCAGAGCCGCGTTCCGATCCGGCGCTTCACCGCACCGCGGCCATCGGTCAGATCAGCCATGACGCAACCTCGGGTTCAGCACGGTGTAAAGCAGATCCACCACCAGATTGACGGCGGTGAAGATGACCGCGAACAGGATCACGATGCCCTGGATCAGCGGCAGATCGCGGTTGATCACCGCATCAATCGCCATGTTGCCCAGACCTTCATAGGAAAACAGCCGCTCCACGATCACCGTGCCGCCGATCAGGAAGGTGAACTGCACGCCGACCAGCGTCAGCGTCGGCAGGATGGCATTGGGCAACGCCTCACGCGTGATGACGTGGTTCTCGCCATAGCCCTTGGTGCGGCTCAGCGTGACGTAATCGAGATGCATGGTTTCCTTCAGGCTCTGCTTCAGCAACTGCCCGATGATCGCCGCCAGCGGAATGGCCAGCGCCAGCGCGGGCATCAGCATATGGCTCACGATGTCGGCCCAGAGGTCAAAGCGCAGCCGGAACAGGCTTTCGAACAGGTAAAACCCGGTCGTGAACGGCAGTTCCAGCGAGGGCGTGACGCGCCCCGAGATATGGAAGACCGGCATCAACACCCCGAACAGCAGGATCAGGGCCAGTCCCCACAGGAAATCCGGCACCGAAAGCGCCATGCCATTCGCCACGTCGATGGCACCCTCCGCCCTGGTCCCGCGCAACCGCGTGCCGGTCAGCGCCGCAGTGCCACCGATGGCCACCGCCATTACCAGCGCCATGATCGAAAGCTCCAGCGTCGCGGGCAAACGACCCAGCACCAGATCCAGCACCGGCTGGCGCGTGGTAATCGAAGTGCCGAAATCACCGTGCAGCACGCCCTGAACCCAGATCAGGAATTGCGCCGGGATGGATTTGTCCAACCCGTAAAGCGCGGTCAGCCGCGCCACATCCGCCTCGGTCGCACCCGGCGGAAGCATCATCGCCACCGGATTGCCGGGCACCACGCGGATAACGACGAAGACGATCACGGCCACCCCGATCAGGGTCACCGCCGTCGTGCCGATCCGCGCGATCAGTTTCTGCCAGAACACATGCCTCTCCTGCCCACGCCCGAACGCGGCCTGCTTTCATCTTGGTTCAAATATCCCACAGGGGGTGTGGGGGACGTGAAGTCCCCCACGGCCGACGGCTCAGCCCCGCGTCATCAGATGCGGCAAGAGCGCGCCCGAGGCATGGGGCACAACCTTGACACCCGGCGCATGCAGGATCGGCTGCACATATTGCAGCAGCGGAATGACCAGCGCATTTTCGGCGATGTAGCGATCCACCGCTTTCCAGCCTTCGATGCGCTTGGCCTCGTCCGCCTCACCCCAGAGCGGCGCAATCTTCTCGATCAGATCGGCGCCATCCCAAACCGAATGCGGCGAGGGGCCGAACATCGCAAAGCCGGTCGAGGTGGTCGGATCGCCCACCGAATTGCCCCAGTTGTAGAAGGCTGCTGGGGCAAGCTGGTCGGCGGCGCGCAGTTCATAGTGCTTGGCGATCTCGTAAACCTCGATCTCCGCCTCGATCCCCACCTTGCGCCACAGGCCGACGATGGCCTGCACCATCTCGTAATCCTTCGGCTTGAAGCCCTTGGTGGTCTGGATCTTGAACTTCACCGGATTCTCCGGGCTGTAGCCCGAGGCCGCCAGCAGTTCCTTCGCCTTCTCCGGGTCGTAGCCAACCTTGATGGAGGGGTCATAGGCCTCGTATTCCGGGGTTTGCAGCGTGTCGATGGCAACGCCATAGCCCGAAAGCAGCCGGTCGATGATGGTTTGCTTGTCAATGGCCAGTGCGGCGGCCTTGCGGACATTCGGGTCCAGCATCACGTCGATATCGTTGAGGAAGATCATTCCGATATCGGAAACCGGCGTCGCAACCCCGGCCAGCGGGCCGTTCTTCAGCCGGTCATATTCCTCATAGGGCATTTCCAGCGTGACGTGGGCATTGCCCGATTCCACCTCGGCCACGCGGGCGGCGGAATCGGTCACGAACTTGATCGTCACCGTCTTGAACTCGGGCGCGCCACCCCAATAGGCCTCATTCGCTTTCAGGCGGACATAGGCGTTGCGCTCGAATTTCTCGACCATATAGGGGCCGGTCCCGATCGGCGCGGCCTCGAAGCCCTCGGCGCCGACCTTTTCGTAGTAGGCTTTCGGCAGCACATAGCCGGTCAGGAAGTACATCCACTTGAAGATCGTCGGGTCGAACTGCGCCACATCGGCGATGACCTTGTTGCCCTCGACCCGGTGGTTCTTCAGCGTGCCCCAGACGAACTGGATGGGCGAGCCGGTATCGGGGTTCGCCACACGGGCGAGGCTCCAGGCCACGTCCTCGGCGGTGAAATCGGACCCGTCATGCCATTTCACGCCCTCGCGCACGGTCATCCAGACCTGCGTGCGGTCGTCGTTCCAGCCCCATTCCGTCAGCAGGCCGGGGGCGGGGCTGAGGTCGGGCTGTTGCAGGATGTACTGGTCGAACACCGACTGGTAGATGCCCTGGATCGTCGGGTTCACCGCCGAGGGGCCGACGGTCGGGTCCCAGCTTGGCAGAGTGACGTTATAGGCGATCACCAGTTCATCGATGGCGGCCAGCGCGGGAAGGCCGGTCAGCGAAAGCGCTGCCCCGGCGGCGGAAAGCTTCAAAAGGCTGCGACGGTTGAGATTCATGGTTTTCCCTGTTGGTTGATGGCTTTGTTATTGTTTTTATGTCGTTATTTTCCGGCGAGTTTCTGTGCCAGAAGAAAGCCCGATCCGGCCCCGGTTCCCGCGCCGGGCCAGACGGCCGCGCCGGTAAGGAACAGGTTCCGGATCGGAGTTGACCCGTCCGCATGGGATCGGACGGGGCGGAAGAGGAAGTTCTGACTCAGGTGCTGGCTGCCGCAAATCTGATCGCCGCCGACCAGATTGGGGTTTTCCGCCTCCAGTTCGGCCGGGGTGACGATGCGGCGCGCGAGAATCTTTGACCGGAAGCCCGGCGCATAGCGTTCAAGGATGTCCAGCGCACGCTCGGCAAAGGGTTCCGCCGCCGTGGCCCAGTCGGTCGCGGCGATCTCACCCTTGGCGTCGCCCCGGATGGTGCCCGGCGCCATGCGGACCTGAAGCCAGATCACATGTTTGCCCGCCGGTGCACGGGTCGGGTCTTGCCCGGTCGGCTGGCCCACCACGAGGATTGGCTCATCCGGCAGAAGCCCCGCCTGCGCCTGTTGGTAGGTCCGCGCCATCTGATCAAGCGAAGGCGCCAGATGCACATAGGCGAAATCACGCAGCGCGCCGCCCGCTGCCCAGTCAGGCAGGTCACTGGCAGCGATATGGATCATCATCGTGCCCGGCGCATGGGCGTAATCGGCCATCGCCCGGTCAAAGCCCGGCTCGGTGCCGCCGGTCAGCTTAGGCAAGGCGCGCGGCGCCACCCCGGCGACCACCGCCCGCGACGCGGTGAAGCGACGACCGTCCGCCAGCGTGATGCCGGTCGCCTTGCCGCCCTGATGATCAATCCGCGCAACACGGGCGCCGGTTTCCACGATACCGCCTTTGGCACGAATCATCGCCACCATGGCACGGATGATCGTATCCGCCCCGCCGCGCCCCAGCACCATCCCGAAGGCCTGACCCGCCATCCCCTCCAGATAGGGGAACAGCGCACCGCCCGACACATCGGGGGCGAAATCCAGATGCATGCCCCAGGCGCCCAGCATCGCCCGCACCTTGGGCGAGTCAAAGGTGCGGTCCAGCCAGCGGCGCGGGCTTTCCAGCAGAAAGCGCCCCATGTCCAGCGTGCCGCCGACACCCTTGGCGCGAATCGTTTTGAACATGAACGATGCAAGTGCATACATATTCATGCGACGACCAAGCAGACCGAACAGATGCGGCGCCTCAGCCCCGAAACCGGCCACAAGCTCTTCCCATCGCTTTGCGTCAGCAGGCGATTCCGCCCCGATCCGCGCCAGCGTCTGCGCCATATCGGTGCTGACGCCCAGCCATGTCCCATCCGGGAAGGCCGAGGCGAAGGGCCGCGAAACTGGCACGAATTCAAGACCATGGCCCTGCAATTCCGCGCCGTATTGCTTGAAGAAGGCAGAGCCTGCGAACAGTGACAGGTTCATCGCCGCCCAGTCATGCCGGAACCCCGGCAGCGTATACTCGCCGGTCTTTACAGCTCCACCAGCCATCGGCGCCTGCTCAAAGACGCCGACTTTCCAACCTTTAGCCGCCATATGCACGGCTGCGGCCAGCGCGTTGTGACCCGCGCCGACCAGAATGACATCGAGGCTTTCCGCCATCGTTCTTTGCTCCCTGTCTGACAATGATATTTGCAAATGCATGTAAATCTGTCTAGAGTGATTCTCATGCGATGACCGCCGCCAGATGCGGTCGCCATTCAGGGAGATAGCGATGACTTCTCAGGCTCTTCTGGGCCAGCTCGGCCAAATGATTCTGTCGGGCGGGATCGACGTTGTGGATTGCTCGGGCGTGCTGGGCCCGGAAACCCCGCTTCTGAAATTGCCGCCGGAACTGGCCAAGGATACGCCCCCGATCAAGATTCACCGCATCAGCGAATATGATCAGGACGGGCCGTTCTGGGCTTGGAACTGGCTGGAACTGGGCGAGCACAGCGGCACCCATTTCGATGCGCCGCATCACTGGATTACGGGCAAGGATTATTCCGACGGCTATACCGACACGCTGGACGTGCAGCGCCTCATCGCGCCGGTCAACGTGCTGGATTTCAGCAAGGAATGCGCCGAAAACCCCGACTTCCTGCTGACCATCGACCATGTGAAGGCCTGGGAGGCCACCCATGGCGAGATCAAGGCAGGCGAATGGGTCGTGCTGCGGTCTGACTGGGATCGTTTCGCAGATGACGAGGCGAAGTTCCTCAATGCCGATGCGACCGGCCCGCATACGCCGGGACCGACCGCCGAGGTCATCGACTATCTGATCGCCAAGGGCATCGTCGGCTGGGGCAGCCAGTGCATCGGCACCGATGCGGGTCAGGCCGGTGGCATGAACCCGCCCTTCCCGGCGCATAACCTGCTGCACAAGAACAACCGTTTCGGCCTCGCCTCGCTTGCCAAACTTGACAAGCTGCCGGCGAAAGGCGCGATCCTGATTGCCGCGCCGCTGAAGATCAAGAACGGAACCGGCTCGCCTATCCGCGCGCTGGCGCTGGTGCCGAAGGCGTAACGCCATGGCGGTCGATCATGTCATTATCGGATCGGGCATCAATGCGCTGGTCGCGGCGGCGCTGCTGTCGCTGAAGGGCGACAAGGTGCTGATGCTGGAACGCGAGGACCGCATCGGCGGCTGCCTGCGCACAGACGAACTGATCCCCGGTTTCAGCCATGACGTGATGGCCGCCACTTTCGTTCTGTTCATGACATCCCCGGCGGGGGCCGCGCTTGGCCCCCACCTTGCCCGGCACGGGATGGACTATTGCCATTCCCCGCACCCGACCGCCGTGCTGCGCCCCGATGGAGAGGCGCTGGTGCTGGCGATGGACCGGGCCGAGAATATCCGCCGTTTCAACGCCCTGGCGCCGGGTGACGGCACGCGCCATGGTACTGATGTCGGCGCGATCGAGGCCGATGCACCCTTCCTGTTCTCGCTGCTGGGCGGTGATCTGTGGTCCTGGCCCACGCTAAAGCTGATGTTCGGTCAGGTACGGCGGCGCGGGCTGAAGGGCATGGCCGCATGGTTCGGCAGCGCCCTTGCTCCGGCGCGTGGCTGGCTGGAAACGCAGTATCAAAGCCCGCTGGTGCAGGCGCTTTGGGCGCCCTGGGTGCTGCATTGCGGCCTGACCCCGGAAAGCGCCTATTCCGCCCAGATGGGCAAGGTCATCGCATTCGCTCTGGAAGCTGCGGGCGCCCCCATCGTGAAGGGCGGCGCCGGACAGGCGGCCGAGGCATTCCGCAAGCTGATCGAGGAAAAGGGCGGCACGCTCCGCACCGGCGCTGACGTGGCCCGCATCCTCACTGCCAACGGCCGCGCAACCGGCGTGCGGCTGGCGGACGGCGAGGAGATCGCGGCGAAGAACGTGCTCGCCTCGGTCACGCCGTCGCAGCTTTGGGGCCGCCTGCTGGACGCCCCGCCCGCCGAGGCCGAGGCCACCCGCGCCTTCCGACATGGGCGCGGCGATTTCCAACTGCATTTCGCGCTGGACCGCGCGCCGGAATGGCGCACGCCCGGTCTGGATCAGGTCGCGCTGATCCACCTCAGCGACGGGATCGACGCGGTATCGCGGTCGGCCAACGAGGCAGAGCGCGGACTGCTGCCCGCCGTGCCCACGATCTGCGTGGGCCAACCCTCGCAACTGGACCCGAGCCGCTGCCCGGATGGCAAGGCGGTGCTCTGGCTGCAAATCCCCGACGCACCGCGCGTCATCAAGGGCGATGCGGCGGGGGAAATCACCACCGGGGCCGACTGGACCGAGGCAACCCGCGAAGCTTTTGCCGACCGGATCGAGGCGATCCTCTCGCGTCACATCAAGGATTTCGCCGCGATCAAGCTGGCGCGCCGCGCCTATTCCCCCGCCGATCTTCAGGCGATGAACATGAACCTCGTCGGTGGCGATCCCTATGGCGGAAGCTGCACCATCGACCAGTTCTTCCTCTGGCGCCCCTTCGCGCACAGCCCTGGCGCTTGCCCCATCAAGGGACTCCATCATATCGGAGCCTCGACACATCCCGGACCCGGCCTTGGCGGCGGATCGGGGTTCAACGCGGCAAAGAGGCTTGGTGCATGAGTGATGATGAAACCCTTCCCCGGCTGGGCGAGATCGGGCTGACCAACTTCGCGCCCTATCTGATGAACCGGATCATGGGCCGGTATAACGCGGGCTTCCGCGACGAAATGGCGGCACTGGGTCTGACGACGCCGAAGGCACGGGTTCTGGCTTCGCTGGCGGTGGTGGACGGGCCGGTGATCCGCGATCTGGCGGTCTACACCGTCACCGAACAAAGCACGCTGTCGCGGGCACTGGACCAGCTTGCCACCGAAGGGCTGGTGCGGCGCGAGGCCGACCCGCAGGACAGCCGCGCCACCCGCATCTTCATCACCGATGCAGGTCGCGCCGCCTTCGACAGCCTCTGGCCCCATATGGTCGAGGCGGAACGCAACCTGTTTCGCGGCATCCCCGACAAGGACCGCCGCGCGTTTGTCGCCACACTTCAGCAGATACTGGCGAACATCCGCAAACACGAATTCTGAGGCTGCCCGAAGAAGCGGCCCGTTCACCCGACAGGAGAAGTTAGGAATGAAATTCGCCGCTCTCGCCGTCGTCTCTGCCGCGCTTGTCGCGGCTTCAGCCAGCGCCGATCCCCTGCCCGGCATGCGTGGGATCAACCATATCGGCCTGACGGTGCCAGATCTGGCAGAGGCAGAGACCTTTTTCACCGATGTTCTGGGCTGCCAGAAGGCAATGTCCTTCGGCCCGTTCCGTGACGATACCGGCTCTTTCATGCAGGATCTGCTGAACGTCGATCCGCGCGCGGTGATCGAACAGATCACGCTTCTGCGCTGCGGCTTCGGCTCCAACATCGAGCTATTCAAGTATACCGCACCGGATCAGGCCACCGTCACGCCGCGTAACAGCGACATCGGCGGGCATCACATCGCCTTCTACGTCGATGACATCGCAGCGGCGGCCGAGGATCTGAAGGCCCGTGGCATCCGCACCCTGATGGGCCCGCTGCCTGTCAGCGAAGGCCCGGCGGCGGGTCAGTCGATCCTGTATTTCTATGCGCCCTGGGGTTTGCAGATGGAGCTGATCTCCTTCCCGCAGGGCATGGCCTATGAAAAGGACGGTGGCCCTGTCCTGTGGTCGAACACCGAACCTTCCAAGTAAGAACGGAGAGCGCGAATGGCCGAACGGTCTTTCAAGGCGGAGGTAGAGCATCTGCGGCTGGGCGCCGGCCAGACCTTCACGGGCGAAGGCATCCTCGCCATTACCAAGGCGCTGCTGGAAAATGGCGTGGGGTATGTCGGCGGCTATCAGGGCGCGCCCATCAGTCACCTGATGGATGTGCTGGCCGATGCCGAGGAATTGCTGACCGAACTGGGCGTCCGGTTTGAGGCGAATGCTAACGAGGCCGCAGCGGCGGCAATGCTGGCAGCCAGCGTACATTACCCGATCCGCGGCGCGGTCACCTTCAAGGGGCCGGTCGGCGTCAACGTCGCCTCGGACGCGCTGGCGAACCTCAGCGATTCCGGCGTGAAGGGCGGCGCGCTGGTCATCGTGGGCGAGGATTACGGCGAAGGTTCCTCGATCATGCAGGAACGCAGCCATGCCTTTGCGATGAAATCGCAGATCTGGCTGCTGGACCCGCGTCCCAACCTGCCCTCCATCGTCAAGGCGGTGGGCGACGGGTTCGAACTGTCAGAGGCGTCGAACACGCCGGTCATGCTGACCGTGCGCATCCGGTCCTGCCACGTCACCGGCACGTTTGAAACCCGTGACAACCAGCAGCCTGCCCTGACGGTGCGCGATGCGCTGGCCAATCCGCAAAGCGATTTCCAGCGGGTCGTTCTGCCGCCGTGGACCTACCGGCACGAGCAGGAAAAGATCGACGTGCGCTGGCCCGCCGCCGAAAAATTCATCCGCGAACGCGGCCTGAACGAGCGTTTCGGCAAGGAGGGCCCGGTCGGTCTGGTGGTGCAGGGCGGCATGTACAACAGCGTCATCCGCGCCTTGCAGCGGCTGGGCCTTGCCGATCTGCACGGCAAGACCGAACTGCCGCTATATGTGCTGAACGTGACTTATCCGCTGGTCTCGTCCGAGTTTCTGGATTTCTGCGAGGGCAAGCGCGCCGTTCTGGTGATCGAGGAAGGCCAGCCCGAATTCATCGAACAGCAACTGGCGACCTATCTCTACCGCGCCAAAAGTAACGTGCGGCTGCATGGCAAGGACATCCTGCCGATGGCGGGGGAATATACCGGGCAGGTGCTGCTGGACAGCCTGACCGCCTTCTTCCGCGAAGAGGCCGAGGATTTGCTGCCCGGTCAGGTGCGTGCGCCGAACTTCACCGCGCCCGCCATTCCCGACCTGTCGAAAACGGTGCCGATCCGCCCGCCGGGCTTCTGCACCGGCTGCCCCGAACGCCCGATCTTCGCCGCGCTGAAACTGGCGCAGAAGGAAACCGGCAAGGTGCAGATCACGGCGGACATCGGCTGTCACCTGTTCGCCTCGCTGCCACCGTTCGAGGTGGGCGGCTCGACCATGGGTTACGGGCTTGGCCCCGCCTCCAACGCCGCGTTTGATGGTGGTGGCGAACGCCGCGCGCTGTCCATCGTGGGCGATGGCGGGTTCTGGCACAACGGCCTTTCGTCGTCGATCGGGAACATGGTGTTCAACAAGTCGGATTCCGTGGCGGTGGTGGTGGACAACTACTATTCCGCCGCGACCGGCGGGCAGGACATCCTGTCGTCTCGGGCGAAGAACGATACCAAGGCCACCAACAACCCGATTTCCCGCGCGCTGGAAGGCGTGGGGGTGAAATGGGTGCGGCAGGTCAACCGCACCTATGACGTGCCCGGGCTGAAGAAGCTGTTCATCGAGGCGCTGACGACCGAGGAAAAGGGGCCGAAGGTCATCGTCGCCTCGTCGGAATGCATGCTGAACAAGCAGCGCCGCGAAAAGCCCCTGCGCGCCAAGGCCATCAAGGAAGGTCGCCGGGTCGAGGCACCGCGCTTTGGTGTCGATGAGGCCGTCTGCACCGGCGACCACGCCTGCATGCGGCTGTCTGGCTGCCCGTCGCTGTCCCTGAAAACGCTGGATGATCCCCTGCGCGATGATCCGGTCGCCAGCATCGACCAGACCTGTGTCGGCTGCGGCAACTGCGGCGAGGTGGCGGATGCCGCCGTGCTTTGCCCCAGCTTCTATCGCGCCGATGTGGTGCATAATCCCGGCGCATGGGAAAGCCGCTGGGCCGCCTTCCGCGCCCGCGTCATCGGCTGGCTGCAATCGCGCCGCGCCGCCAGCCGCCTGACTTTCGGAGAAACCGCATGACCGTGCAGCAAAGCCTCGCGCCCCGCCAGCCCGACCCGGCACTGGGGCAGATCATCAAGCTCGCCTGTCTGGCCGTCGGTGGCCAGGGCGGCGGTGTGCTGACCGGCTGGATCGAGGATCTGGCCCGCGCCAATGGCTATGCGGCGCAGGCGACCTCGGTCGCCGGGGTGGCACAGCGCACCGGCGCGACGATCTACTATGTCGAGATGGCACCCTATAATGGCGGGCCGATGCCGGTGTTTTCGCTCGCCCCCGCTTCGGGCGATGTGGACATCATGATCTCGGCCGAGATGATGGAGGCCGGACGCGCCATCATGCGCGGCTTTGTCACGCCGGACCGCACGACGCTGATCGCCTCCACCCACCGGGCGCTGGCCGTGTCGGAAAAGATGGTGCCCGGCAATGGCATCGCCTCGTCCGAAGAAGTGCGCGCGGCGGCCGAAGTCGCGGCGCAGCGGCTGATCCTTGCGGATTTCGAAGGGCTGGCGGTCAAGGTCGGTTCGGTGATCTCGGCCAGCCTGTTCGGCGGTCTTGCCGGATCGGGCGCCCTGCCTTTCCCGCGCGAGGCATTCGAGGATGCGATCCGTGCAGGCGGCAAAGGGGTGGAGGCCAGTCTCCGCGCCTTCGCCGTGGGTTATGAGGCCGCGCAGGCCGGTGTCGCCCCGGCTCCCGTGGCAGCACCCAAAAACCATGCGCAGGTCGTGCCGCAGGGCAGTGCCAAACTTCAGGCCGAATGGAACCGCCTGACCGGCCGTATCACGGCCCTGCCCGCTGAGGTGGCCGAGCTGGCGCTGCCCGGTCTGCGCAAGGTGGTGGAATTTCAGGATCTCGCCTATGGCGCCGCCTATCTGGACCGTCTGGAGATGCTGGTCCGGCAGGACCGCGCCGACAAGGCTCATGCCTTCAGCCGCGAGGCCGCGAAATACCTGGCGAATGCCATGGCCTATGACGATGTGATCCGCGTCGCTGATCTCAAGACCCGCGGCGAGCGCTTCAGCCGCATCCGCCGCGAGATGGGTGCGAAAGACGGCAATCTCATGCATCTGACCGAATTCATGCACCCCGGCCCGGCCGAGATTGCCGGGATGCTGCCCGCCGGGATCGGCCGCAAGGTGCAGGACAGCCCGGCCTGGATGGCGCGTCTGGACCGCTGGTTCAACAAGGGCCGCCGCGTACGCACCGATACGATACCCAGCTTCCTGATGCTCTACACTCTGGGGGGCCTGCGCGGCTGGCGGCTGAAATCGCTGCGCCATGCCGAAGAGATGGCGCATATGGAGCGCTGGATTTCCCGCGCGACGGCGGCTATGGGCCGGAACTACGATCTGGCGGTGGAAATCGTGAAATGCCGCCGTCTGGTGAAGGGCTATTCCGACACCCATGCGCGCGGCCAGTCGAAATTCGACCGCGTGCTCGCCGGGATCGCGCTGATTGAAGCGCGCGAGGATGCCGCCGACTGGGCCCGCCGGTTGCGCGAGGCAGCGCTGCTGGATGAAGAGGGCAAGGCGCTGGATGGCGCGATCGACACGATCCGCAGCTTCGCCTGACAGCGAAGGGCCGCAGCTTCGCCTGAAGTCTGGACCGGAAACAGAAAAGGCGCCCCGTGGGGCGCCTTTGTCATTTCAGCGGCGAAAGCCGGTGAAAGCGCCGCTGTTCATAGAGCAAGGGTGGCCCGTCAGCGCTGCGCATCTCGACGATATGCCCGATGAAGATGATATGGCTTGCCGCCTCCATCACTTCGGCCACATCGCAGGACAGCGAGACGGTCGCATCCGCCAGAACCGGAAGGCCACGGCTGTCGGCCTGCCAGTCGCCTTCGGTGAACTTGTCCTCGCCCGTCACGCCACCCACCCCCGCAAAACGCAGCGCCAGTGCGTCGGCGGCGTCTGACAGAAGGTTCACGTTGAACCGCCCGTCCTCGCCCACCGCCGCGCAGGTGCCGGTGGCCCGGTTCAGACAGACCAGCACGCTGGGCGGTTCGGCCGTCACCGAACAGACGGCCGTTGCGGTGATGCCGCGCCGCTCCGCCCCGGCCAGCGCGGTGACAATCGTCACCGCCCCCGGAAAGCGCCCCATGGCGCTGCGAAAGCTGTCCGTATCAACCACACCCATCACGCCGCCCTCAGTTCCGCCAGATAGCTGCCCGCCGCCTGCGGATCGGCAAACCACGGGAAGAAATCGCGCGGATCATCAAAGCCGTTGGCAATGCGCTGCGCCAGACGCGGCTCGGCGCAGGCGGTGCCCATGATCTCCAGAATGAAGGGCGGGGGCGGCAGCAGCATCATGTTGGTCCAGCTCACCACCCATTGCGCATAGTCCCAATAGGCGTCGAAGGTGCCCTGCATCCAGGTCTCGTCAAAGGCGCCGTCGCCATGGGCGAGGATGCGCTTCAGATAGACCGCCGCCGCCTTTGAGGCATTGTTGGACCCCTGCCCGGTGATGGGGTCGTTCAGGCAGACCGCATCGCCCAGGCCCAGCACCTTGCGACCCGAAGGCAGTGTCGCCACCGGATGCCGCACGGTCGGCGCGAACCGCCCGGCAAGGATGCCGTTGTCATCGGTCAGCGCGATGTCGCGGCAGCGTTCTGCTTCCCACGGCAGGAAGGTTTCAAGGATCTGTTTCGACATCGCCAGATGCGCCTCGGGCGTCTTCACATCGCCCCAGCAATCCATCGGGCCACCGGGGATACCCTCGAACACCATGATCTCGCAGGGGCCGATGGTGGTCAGCGCCGGGAAGACGAAATACTCGCCCACACCGGGGATCAGGTTGAAACAGACCGCCGAATGGTCAGCGCGCGGGGTCATGCCGGTCACATAGGTCAGCGCCAGCGCCCGCATCGGCTTGTCATAGGCCGATTTCACCTCATCGCGGGTGAACAGCTTGCCGATTTCGCCCTTGCCCGAAGCCACGATCACCAGATCGTCGGTGCGGGTATAATGCTCCAGCTCGGCAATCCCGGCGTCGGCGATGACCATCTGGCCGCCCAGCCGCGTGAACTCGGCCATCCAGCGCGGAATCTTCACGCGCTGGTCCACCGAATAGGCATTGCGATCCAGCCGCCCGGCCCAGTCCACCGCCTTGCCCGATCCATCCGGCGCCGGCACCGCAAAGCTGATGCCCTCGACCGGCGGGCAGGTGTCGGACCAGAAGTCGATGCCCAGATCGCGCTCGTTCTGCACGGCGGTATGGAACATGCATTGCGACGACAGCACCCGGCCCGAGGCGATGTCCTCCGCCGTCCGGTTCTGCACGATCCGCACCTGATGCCCGGCCTTCAGCAGCCCGATACCCAGTTGCAGCCCCGATTGCCCACCGCCGATGATGGTGATTTTCCGCATTTTTGTCTCCCTGTCTTTATCTTGGTTCAAATATCCCCGCCGGAGGCAGCCGACGGCCCAGCCCGGCGCCTATTCCATGAGTTTAGGGATGGCGGGCACCGCCTGTTCCGGCCCCATGGCGGTATAGCCGCCGTCCACGCAAAGGTCGGTGCCGGTGATGAAGGTCGCCTCGTCTGACAGCAGGAAAGCCACAGCGCTTGCCACTTCCTCGGGGTCGCCGGTGCGGCCAAGCAGGTGGAAGGGCGCGGCCACGCGGTCGGTCTTGGCGCGGTCGCCGCCGGTCAGCTGATCCATGATGTTCGACCAGGTCCAGCCGGGCGAAACGGCGTTGACCCGAATGCCCTCGGGCGCCAGATCCATCGCCTGATTGCGCGTCAGTTGCAGGATGGCAGCCTTCGACACCGGGTAAAGCCAGCGCCCGGTCTGCGCCACCCGCGACGAGATTGACCCGAAATTGACGATGGCCCCCCTGTTGCGCGCCAGTTCCTCGCGCGCCACCTGCATCAGCATGACGGACCCCACGATGTTCACATCCAGCGCCTCCAGCCATTCGGCACGCGGGCTGGCGGCGCCGTTATCCAGATAGGAGCAGGCAACATTCACCAGAAAGTCGATGCGGCCAAACCGTTCCTTCGTTGCCGCAACCAGCGCTGCAATATCGGCATCGCTGCGCAGATCGCAGCGGCAATAGCCCAGGTCCGCAGCCTCGGTTCCGCCGTCCGCCAGATCGGCCACCATCACCCGGCAGCCCTCGGCGCGCAGACGTTCGACCACGGCCTGCCCGATCTTCGTGGCACCCCCTGGAACGATGGCCGTCTTTCCCTGCAATCCGCGCATGGTCGTCTCCCTGTTTGTTTTGAATTTGAAGCAGCCTCCGGCAGCGCGCCCGCGCCCGCTATCCGCCAAAAGCGCGGACTATCCGCAAAACGAAAAAATCGACGGGAATGCTGCGCGCAGGCACCCAAAGCGTGTTACGCTTCACCATGGAGGGCACCTGGATGCTGGACCATGCGCCGCGGCCGCTGGCCGCGCATCTCTTGTTCGAAAGCCGCGATCTGGACGAGGCGCGGGACAAGGTTGCGCGCGTGTTCTGCCCGCATCGGCTCGATACCGTGCGCGGCAGGTTCCATGCCCGCCAGCACCATCTGCCGGGCGAGAAGCTGTCGCTGAACTACATCGAATATGGCGCCAAGACGATGATCGCGCCGGGCGCGCTGCGCGATTTCTATCTGGTGCAGATCCCGCTGTGTGGCGGGGCGTCCATCGTCAACGGCGGCGACCGCTACACCAGCGACCCGGGCCGCGCGGCGGTGCTGAACCCCCATCGGGAAACCACGATGATCTGGGAGGAAGGCACCCGGCAGGTCCTGTTGCGCATCGACCGGGCGGCGATGCAGTCGCATCTGTCGCGCCAGCTTGGCGCCCCCGCATCGGCGCCAGTCACCTTTCAGGGTGCGCTTGATCTGCGCAGCGGGGCGGGGGCGGCGCTGCGGCGGCTGGTGCTGTGGCTGGTGGCAGAGGCGGATGACGGCGCGGCGCCCCTGACCGGGCTGATGGGGCGACAACTGGAGGAAACGCTGCTTTCCGGCCTGCTGGATGCGCATCGCCACGATTATGCCGCGCATCTGGGCCGCAGCCGTTCCGCGCCGCGACCCCGCCACCTGAGGCTGGCCGAAAGCTTCATCGAGGCGCATCTGGATCAGCCGATCACGCTGGAGGATGTGGCCGAGGCCGCGGGGACCAGTGCGCGCAACCTGCAACTCGCCTTCCGCCAGCATCGCGGCACCACGCCCCTGGCCTTCTGGCGCGACCGGCGGCTGACGCGCGCGCATGCCGATCTGATTGCCGCTGCGCCCGGAACCCGTGTCACCGATGTGGCGCTGCGCTGGGGGTTCGCGCATTTCGGCCGCTTTGCCGAAAGCTATCGCCTGCGGTTCGGCCTGACCCCGCGCGATACGCTGCGGGCGGCGCTGGGGCCAGGATATCAGGATTGAAACGCCGAACCCCCGGCCCGCAGGCCGGGGGCGGCAGCCCATCCTCCGAGGGGATCAGAGGAAGAAATTGGCTGCTGTCAGTTCGTGGATGCCGTCGAGGCGGATCACCAGATCGGCCACGCCGTCGCCATCCACATGCGCCTCCACGAAGGTATTGCCGTCCTGCACGAAACTGCGCACCGTGCCCGCGCCGCTGCCGAACTGCACGAAGGCAAAACCCTGATCGCCCGCCAGTGCCGGATTGGTGTCGATCCGGCCCAGATAGATCAGATCCTCGGCATCGCTGAAGTCGGTGATACGGTCGAACCCGCCGGGTGTGTTCGGCGATTCTGCTGTGAAGTCAAAGACAAACCGATCCGCCCCCGCGCCCCCGGTCAGAACATCGGCCCCCAGACCGCCGGTCAGGATGTCGCGGCCCTCCCCACCCGAGATCACATCATTCTCGGCGCCACCGGACAGCACGTCATCCCCGGCATCGCCTTGCAGGCGGTCGATGCCGTCCCCACCGGACAGCGTGTCATTCTCGTTGCCACCGACCAGCGTATCGTTGCCCGCACCGCCATCCAGCCGATCCGCACCGGCCTCGCCGAACAGACGGTCGTTTTCGGTGCCACCCCGCAGCTGATCGTTGCCATTGCCGCCCAGCAGCAGGTCAGCGCCCTCGCCGCCATCCTGAACGTCATTTCCTTCACCACCACGCAGGGTATCGGCCCCGCCTGCGCCGGTCAGCCGGTCATTCCCGTTGCCGCCGTCCAGAACATTGTTCTGGCTGTCGCCGGTGATCGCATCTGCATTGCCGGTGCCGATGACATTTTCAAACCCGGTGTACTGGGTATTGGCGAAGCGCCCGTTCACATTGATCGTGTTGATCGCCCCCGCAAGGGTGAAGAACTGGGTCAGGCCGGTGAAGTCGATGGTATCGGTGCCCACGCCACCATTGATGAAATCGGCGTCGCTCCGGTTGTCGGCCCGCACCAGATCATCGCCGGTGCCCGCGTCGATCCGGTCATTGCCGCCGCCCCCCTGAATGGTGTCATTGTCGGTGCCGCCCGAGATGGTGTCATTGCCGAAACCGCCAAAGATCACGTCACGGCCGCTGTCGCCGATGATCTGGTCATCGCCATCGCCACCATCCAGCAGATCATTTTCCGAACCGCCATAGAGAACGTCATTCTCTGTGCCGCCATACATCGTATCCCGGCCGGTTCCCCCGAACAGGACGTCGGTGCCGCTGTCCCCCATCAGGCTGTCGTCCCCGCTGTCACCGATCAGCCGGTCACGGTCAGCGCCACCAAAGATCGTGTCATTGCCGGTGTCGCCGTCCAGCGTGTCATTGCCCCCGGCCCCCGAAACCCTGTCGCGTCCATCGCCGCCCAGGATCACGTTCACCCCGTTATTCCCTGCGAGGATGTCATTGTGCCGCGAGCCGGTGAGGTTCTCGATATTGCGCAGCACATCCCCTTCGGCAAAGCCGCCGGATTGCGCCCCGGTGCGGGTCAGGTTCACGTTCACAGCAGCGGTAGAGGCGGTGTAATCCACCAGGTCGATATCGGTGCCGCCGTCGATGGTGTCGCGTCCCTCGCCCGCGCGGATCGTATCATTGCCCGCCTCACCAAGGATCGAGTCGTTGCCCGAACCGCCGATCACGCCGCTGCCATCCTCGATGACATCGTTGCCGCTGCCCGCGAAAACGGTGTCATCGCCATCGGTGATCAGGATGCGGTCATTGCCGCCCAGCGCCGAAATCTTATCATTGCGGAAGCCGGGAATGCCAAGGGTGAAGCGGTCGTCCAGGAAGTTCGAAAGGTCGTTGCCAATGATGTCGGCCATGATCGTTTCTCCATCGTGCCGGGTTACTTGCTGCGATCACATTGACGCAGGGCGGTCGCCTGCGCTGTTCCCGGCGGAACAGGCTTGCCCAAGCCCGGCGGATCGGCGCAGCATGGGACAACCGATGCCCGGAGACCGCGATGGAACCCCCTTTGCCCCGCCCCGCATTCTGGCGGTCTTTCGAAATGTTCTCGGGCCTGCCATCCGAGGCACTGGCGGCGCTGGCCGCCACTGCGCGCCGTCACTGCTGGCAGCCCGGCGAGGTGCTGTTTCAGCGTGGCGAGCCGGGGGAGTGGATGCTGGCACTGGCGGATGGCCGGGTGAAGCTGACGCTGCTGACCCCGCAGGGGCGCGAACTGATCCTGCGCCATGCCGAGGCGGGCGATACCCTGGGTGAATTTGCCCTGATCGACGGCGAGCCCCGCTCTGCCGATGCTACCGCCGTCGCTCCGACGGAAGGCTGGCTGCTGGAGCGCGCGCGTTTCGCCGAACTGGCAGAGGCACATCCCGCCCTTGGCATGGCGGCCGCGCGCTACTTCTGCCGCCGTCTGCGCGAGACCACGGATCAGCTGGAAGGCATTGCGCTTTACCAGCTTGAAGCGCGTCTGGCGCGGTTCCTTCTGTTCACTTTGCACCAGATCCATGGCGAGGCCCCGCCGCCCGAGGCCCCCCTGCGGCTGGAGATCAGCCAGACCGAGCTTGCCGCCGTTCTGGGCGCCAGCCGCCCCAAGGTGAACCGCGCGCTGATGGCCTTGCAGGCGGCAGGGGCGCTCAGCCGCGACGGCGGGGTCTGGCACTGTCGCACCGCCGCCCTTGCCCTTCTGGCAGAGCCGGAGGGCTGAGCCTTGTCGCGCAACCTCTGGTCTGCGGCGGTTCTTGCGGCCTGCCTCGCCGTCGCGGCCTTGCTGGTGCTTTCGCCCCCCTGGCTTGCCCTGTGGCAGGAAAGGATTTTTGACCGCCTGATGCTGACCCTGCCGCCCGCCACCCCGGCGCAGCCTGTGACGGTCATCGACATCGGCGCCACCGATGATCTGGGGCAGCCCTGGGATCGCACCGCCACCGCGCGGCTGGTGGCGCGGATCGTGGCGGCGAAACCGCAGGCGACCGGCTTCGATATCGTCTTTTCCGGTGCCTGCGACCGCCCGGTGAATGCCGCTCTGGCGCATGGCTTCGCGCAGGCGCGTTCCGTGCTGGGATTTCTGCTGGCCGCCACACCCGGTGGCGCCCTGCCACCCGATAATCTGGCCGTCGCCGAGGGCACCGCGCTCTGGTCCGCAGCCGGGGCCGAGACACCCTGCCCTGCCTTCACCGCAGCCGCGACCACCGTGGCCAGCGTGGCCCTTCCCGGCGACGGCGACGCCGCCGTACGGCGCCTGCCTGCGGCGGTCTCTGTCGACGGAATGGCCTATCCGTCACTCCCGGTCGCACTGGCCCGGCTGGCACATGACGGATCCGGTCCGCTGCTCACCGCAAGGGCACTGCGGCTTGGCAAGACCCTGCTGCCCGTCTCCGGCGGCATGATGCGCTTTGTCCCCTCCGCTCCCGATCACTGGATTGGCCGCACGCTCCCCGCAGCAGGCGTGCTTTCGGGCGAGTTCCGGCTGCCGGAGGATGCGCTGATCCTTGTCGGCTCCAGCCTGCCCGAGGCGGGTGGCCTGCGTCCCACGGCGGCGAGTCCGGTCGCGCCCTCGGTGCAGATCATGGCCGATATGACCGAACAGATTCTTGCCGGGCACCTGCCCTGGCGCCCCGACTGGGGCAAGGCCGCCGAGGCGCTGGTGGTGCTGGTGCTGGGTCTGGCCGGGCTTTGGCTGCTGGCCACCCTGCCGCCCGTGGGCGCCAGCCTCATCCTGGCAGCGGGTGGCCTGCTCTGGGCCGGGGCCGTCATGCTGCTGTGGCGCAGCAGCGGCCTGCTGCTTGATCCCGTTTCGCCGCTGTTGGCCGCCTTCGGGGCGCTGGCGCTGGCGCTGCTCTCCCGCGCCGCGCTGGCCAGCCGGGCCGAGCGTGCCCTGCGCGCCCGCATGGCGCAGCTTGTTCCGCCCGCGCTGGTTTCCCGCATCGCCGCTGACCCCGGCCTGATGCGGCTGGAGGGCGAGCTGCGCGAGGTTACCGCCCTGTTCACCGACATCGAAGGCTTCAGCATCGCCACCGCCGAAATGGGCCCGCGCGAGATGGTCGCCCTGCTGGATGCCTATTTTGCGCTGACCTGCGGCATCGTGCTGAAACACGGCGGCATGATCGACAAGCTGGTGGGCGATTCCGTACATGCGCTGTTCAACGCGCCACTGGACCAACCGGGGCATGAAGCTGCGGCGCTGGCCTGCGCCGCCGATCTGATGTCGGCGACAGAACGGTTTCGCACCACCCACGGTGGTTTCGGCCGCACCCGGATCGGGCTGGAAACCGGCCCGGCGGTGCTGGGCGATGTGGGCCATGGCGGGCGCATCGACTATACTGCCCATGGCGCAGCGGTGAACCTTGCCGCCCGCCTGCAAGAGGCAAACAAGCGCTTCGGCACCGCCTGCTGCATCGGCCCCGAACTGGCCCGCCGCTGCCCCGAGACCGTGCGCCCTCTGGGCGAAGCCGACATCCGCAGCTTTGGCCCCCTGCCGCTTTACACCCTGCGGACCCCCGCATCCCATTCCCCGGAGAAGTGACCCGATGACCCGACCACCCCGCGCCCGCGACCTTGGCCTGCCGTTCCCCGGCACGCCCGGCCCGCTGAATGCCATCACCGATGTGCCGGGGGTGGAGGTCGGCTTCTGCACGCTGACCGATCCCACCCGCGACTTGCGCACCGGCGTCACCGCCATTCTGCCACGCGGCAAGGGCACCACGCCGATCCCCGTCACCGCCGGTCATTATGCACTGAACGGCAATGGCGAGATGACGGGCACCCACTGGATCGACGATGCGGGCTATTTCCTCGGTCCGGTGATGATTTCCAATACCCATGCCATCGGAGCCTGCCACACCGGCGCCGTACAATGGATGATCGACACCTATGCCGACCATTTCGCCGGGGTCGCCTGGGCCATGCCGGTGGTGGCGGAAACCTATGACGGTATTCTGAATGACATCACCCGACTGAGCGTGACGCCCGACCATGCCCGCGCCGCGCTGGACGCGGCGGTCACCGGGCCGGTGGCCGAAGGCTCGACCGGCGGCGGCAACGGCATGATCGCCTATGAGTTCAAGGGCGGCACCGGCACCGCCTCGCGCCGGGTCGATCTGGGTGGGGAATGGACGGTGGCCGCGCTGGTGCAGGCGAATTTCGGCATCCGACCCTGGCTGACCATCCTCGGCAAGCCGGTCGGGCAGATGCTGACCGGGGACCGGCTGCTGCCGCGCGAAACCGGCTCGATCATCGTGATCCTTGCCACCGACGCGCCGCTGTCGCCGCTTTCCCTGCGCGCGCTGGCGAAACGCGCGGCCATCGGCATCGGGCGCACCGGCACGCCGGGGGGCAACAGTTCGGGCGACATCTTCCTCGCCTTCACTACAGCCAATCCGCAGCCGATGGCCGAGCGTGCCAAGCTGTTGCGCCAGGTGACGGAACTGAACCCGGACCATCTGGACCCGATCTATCTGGCAGCGGTCGAGGCGGTGGACGAGGCCGTGGTCAATGCCATGGTTGCCGGCGAAGACGTGCCGACGATCAAGCCGCGCGGCAAGATCTGTCGTGCCATCGGGCGCGAGCGTCTGGCCGCGCTGTTCCGCGATTGATACATGGCCGGAACCGCAATGCGAAAGGCCAAGGCATGACCCCCGAATGGATCGCCGCCGACTGTACGGCAGACCACCTGCGCCTCTGGGCCATGGGGTCAGAGGGGATTTTTGCCCGCGCAGAGGCCCCGGTCGGGGCCGACCCTCTGGCAACCCTGCACGCGCTGGCCGCACCTTGGCTGACCGAAGGACGGCAGATCGAGGTCATTGCCAGCGGCCTTGCCCCCGTCACTGCCCTGCGCATCGTGCCCTGCACCCCGGTCGCGACCGCTGTACCTGTGCCCTCGGACGATTCCCGCCTGAGCCTGCGGCTTGTGCCCGGCCTGCGACAGGATCGCCCCGCCGATCTGACACAGGGTGCCGAGGTGCGAATTGCAGGGGCGCTGCGGGTGCTGGGCGACTTCGACGGGGTGATCTGCCTGCCGGGTCTCACGACAGTCTGGGCGCATCTGAGCGCGGGCGAGGTCGTCAGTTTTCAAAGCTTCGCGACTGGCAGCCTGCTGGCTGCGCTGACCGGGGATATCGGCGGGCCACTGGAAACCGCCGCTTTTACGGAGGCCCTTGCGACCACGCGCGCGCGGCCCGAGCGGCTGGCCGCCCAGATTGCCAGCCTGAGGGCAGAAAGCCTCCTCTCGGGTCTGTCTGCAACGACACTCCGCTCGCGGGCCACAGGGTTGTTTATTGGCGCCGAACTGACCGCGGCACGCCCCTATTGGCTGGGCCAACGCGTGGTTCTGGCCGGTGAAGGCTCTGAGCCCTATTGTCTGGCTCTGGCAGCCGAGGGCGTTCAGGCCGAAACCCTTCCCGAGGAAGCCTGCATCCTCGCAGGTCTGGCCCTGCTGCACACGGCGGGCTGAGCGTCAGGCTAGGGCATCGTCGCGCGGACATGTCAAACCCCGCGCCGGGCTCATCTCCAGCAATCTGTTCAAACCGCAGTTGCCCTTCACCAGATCGGCCAGCGTCACCATGTCCAGTTCGTGGAAGAACGCCTCCAGCGCGCGGGTCAGGTAATTGCGCAACCGGCAAGTGGCGGTCAGCGGGCAGGTATTGCTGTCCGGATCGAAGCATTCCGCGAAGGGCACGCCACTTTCAAAACTGCGAAACACCTCGCCCACCGAAATTGCCTCCATCGACCGGGCGAGCCGCAAGCCGCCCGCGCGCCCGCGCAGCGTTTCGACATACCCGCCCGCCTGAAGCAGGTTCACCACCTGCAACAGATGATTGACCGAGGCATTGCAGCGTTCGGCGATTTCGGCGGTACGGACGGTGCGGCCCTCGTTCACGGCGCAGAACATCAGCACGCGGGTAGCAAGGTTGGTTCGGGTTGTCAGACGCATGAAAGTCCTGTTGCATGGGCGACTTTACCGCATGTGCCACGAAAGCCCGTCCTTGTATCTGATCCAGATCAGACGGCGGGCAGATAACTGGTATCCGCCCTGTGACTTGAGGATGAAGGGATGCAGCCGGACAGCCGAAGCGGGATGCTCGCACAGGCGATGGCGCCAGAACGGCGGCGCCTGCGACTGGCTGCCGCCATATCGGCGGGGGCCGCGCTGGTCTGGCCGGTGCAGGCTGCTCTGCTGGCATGGTCCATCGGCAGGTTGGTGGCAGATCTGCCGGTGCCGCCGCTGCCCGTGGCGCTGGGATTTGTCTGCCTCGGTCTGCTCCGCATGGCCCTGGGCCTCTGGGCAGAACGGCTGGCGCAAGGGGCTGCCGAAACCATCATCAGCGGCCTGCGCGACCGCATTCTGTGCGCCGAGGCGGCCCGCGCCACCGAGACGGCCTTTGGCGGGCCCGGCTCGGTCGCCGCGCTGGCCAGCGAGAAGCTGGCGATGCTGGCGCCCTGGCTGCTGCGGTATGGCCCTGCCCGCGCCCGTGTCGCGATCGTGCCGCCCATCCTGCTGGTGCTGAGCTTCGGCCAGTGCTGGGCGGCAGGACTGATCCTGCTGATCACCGGCCCGCTGATCCCGCTGTTCATGGCGCTGGTCGGCATGGCCGCGAAAGAGGCCAGCGCCCGCCAGCTTGCAGGGATCGGGACTCTGAACGACCTGTTGGTGGAACGCCTGTCGGCGCTGGCCGACATCCGGTTGCTGGGGGCGGGGCCGCAGGTGGCAGAGGGCTTCGCCAGCGAGGCCGCTACCCTGCGCCAGCGCAGCATGGCGGTGCTGCGGCTCGCCTTCCTGTCTTCGACCGTGCTGGAACTGTTCGCTGCCATCGGCGTGGCGATGATGGCGGTCTATGTCGGGTTTTCGCTGCTTGGCCTGCTGGGTTTCGGCACATGGGGCACGCCGCTGACCCCGGCGCAGGGCATGTTCCTGCTGCTCCTGGCGCCCGAGTTCTATCAGCCGCTCCGCGATCTGGCCGCCGCCTGGCACGACCGGGCCGCCGCAGATGCCCTGCGGGACGAATTGGACCAGTGGCAGGCCGCCCCCGGCCCGGATCGTCCCGGCGCAGGGGGGCGTGCCGAGCCACTGCCCGGCCCGGCCGATCTGAGCCTGACTGGCTGCCACCTGCCTTCCGGCGCCTGCCTGCCCGATATCAGGATCGCGGCGGG
>NZ_LJSC01000046.1:0-42310 GCF_001303875.1 Gemmobacter sp. LW-1
GGGCGCCGCCCAGCCCGGTTTTCATCGTTTTCCCCTTGGCGAGATGGAGGTGACGACGCTGCTGGTCGGCACCCGTCCGATGGAAAATCCCAACGGCACCTTCGGCCTGAACGCCAGCCCCGAAGATTTCGCCGCCCTCGCGCAAGCGAATTTCCTGCCCGCCGACATGTCGGTGAACTTCTTCACCCCGACGCTGGTGAATACCGGGGCGGAACTGGTGCTGTTCGACACCGGCCTTGCGCCCGAAGCCATCACGGCCGCGCTGACGGCGGCGGGCGTCACGCCCGATCAGGTGGACGTCGTGGTGCTGACCCATATGCATGGCGATCACATCGGCGGGCTTGCGGGCGAGGCGCCGACCTTCACCAATGCCCGCTACGTCACCGGCGCGGTGGAGCACAACCATTGGTCCGGCGCGGGTAACGAGGGGTTTGACACCAAGGTCAAACCGCTGAGCGACAAGATGACCATGCTCGATGACGGCGGCAGCGTCGCGCCCGGCATCAGCGCCATCGCGGCCTTCGGCCATTCACCGGGGCATATGGCCTATCGGCTGGAAAGCGGCGGCAAATCGCTGGTCATCACGGCGGATACGGTGAACCACTACGTCTTTTCCATGCAGCGCCCCGACTGGGAGGTGCGGTTCGACATGGACAAGTCGGCGGGCGCGGCGACCCGGCGCAAGCTTTTGGGAATGCTGGCCGCTGACCGCACGCCCTTTATCGGATATCACATGCCGTTTCCGGCTGTGGGCTATGTCGAGGCACAGGGCGAGGGCTTTCGCTTCGTTCCTGCAAGTTACCAGCAGATGCTGTAACGCAAAGGGGCGGCAGCGCCGCCCCCAATTTTCTTGATCAAGGAATTGCAAGAGTTTTCAGGAAAGCTCGTGGCGCTCAGCCCAGCTTTGCGGCCACATCGACCAGACGACGCGCCTGATGGCCGATGGCGGCTTTCGCATTGTCATCGAACTCTTTGCCCTGGGTATGGCTGTAGCCATAGGGGTTGCCGCCCGCCGCGAAGATCGCCTGATCGGTAAAGCCCGGCGGCACGATGATCGACCCCCAATGCGCGAAGGTGGTGTAAAGTCCGAGGATCGTCGCCTCCTGCCCGCCATGCGGGTTCTGCGCCGAGGTCATCGCGGTGACGGGCTTGCCTGCCAGCGCGCCCTTGAACCACAGACCGCCCAGCGTGTCGATGAAGGCGCGCATCTGCGACGGCGCCTGGCCAAAGCGGGTGGGGGCCGAAAACAGATAGGCATTGGCCCATTCCATGTCGTCGGGCGTCGCAACCGGGATGTCCTGCATCTTGTCCAGCGTGGCTTTCCACGCATCCTGCCCGTTCACCACTTCGGCCGGTGCGGTTTCCGCGACACGGCGCAGACGGACCTCGGCGCCCGCAGCCTCAGCTGCTTCGGCGGCGATGCGGGCCATCTGAAGGTTGGTCGAATAGGTCGAGTAAAATACGATTGCGAGCTTGACGGCGGTCATCCTGTCCTCCTGTCGGGTGCAGTTATGCAGCTAACATAGTGCGCAGGCGGCCCTGCGCCCATTCGGTGCGGCGGCAGGGCGGATGTTCGCTGATGCACGGAACCCGGTTCAGCCCGGATCGCGGAAGCGGTTGGCGATGGGGTAGCGGCGGTCCAGCCAGAAGGCGCGGGGGGTCAGTCGCACGCCGGGCGCCGACTGGAAGCGCTTGTATTCGCTGATATACAGCAGATGCTCAACCCGTTTCACCGTGGCGTGGTCATAACCCTGTGCCACAATCTCGGCCACCGAAAGTTCCTGATCGACCAGCCCCTCCAGGATCGCATCCAGCACCTCATAAGGGGGCAGGCTGTCCTGATCCTTCTGGTCAGGGCGCAATTCGGCGCTGGGTGGTTTGGTGATGACCCGTTCGGGGATCACCGCGCCCGCCGGACCCTTCATCCAGGGCCGATGGTTGTCATTGCGCCAGCGGCAGGTTTCGAACACGCGGGTCTTGTACATATCCTTGATCGGATTGTAGCCGCCGTTCATGTCGCCATAGATGGTGCAGTAGCCCACCGCCACTTCGGATTTGTTGCCGGTGGTCAGCAGCATCTCGCCAAACTTGTTCGACAGCGCCATCAGCATCAGCCCGCGCAGCCGGCTTTGCACGTTTTCCTCGGTGATGCCCGGTTCGGTGTCTGCAAACAGGTCGGCCAGCGCCTCGCCGACCGCCGCCTGCGCCCCGCCGATCGGCACGGTATCCAGCCGACAGCCCAGATTGCGCGCGACCTCACCCGCATCTTCCAGCGAATGCTCCGACGTATAGTCCGAGGGCAGCATGACGCAGCGCACATTCTCGGGCCCCAGCGCATCGGCGGCGATGGTGGCAACGATGGCGCTGTCAATGCCCCCCGACAGGCCCAGCACGACCCTGCGGAAGCCGGTTTTCGCCATGTAATCCTGCAAACCCATGACGCAGGCGCGATAATCCGCCTCCCAGATCCGGGGGATTTCGGCGATCATGCCGGGCTCCGCCCGCCAGCCTTCCGGCCCGCGCGTGAAATCCACATGGGTCAGGCAGGTGTCGAATTGCGGCATCTGCACCGCGAGCGCACCGCCGGGATTCAGCACCATGCTCGACCCGTCGAAAACCTGATCGTCCTGGCCACCCACCATATTGAGGTAGACCAGCGGCAGCCCGGTCTCGACCACGCGCGCCACCATCAGGTTCAGCCGCAGGTTCGGCTTGCCCCGGTGATAGGGCGAGCCATTGGGCACCAGCAGGATCTCTGCCCCGGTCTCGGCCAGCGTTTCGGCCACATCGGGGTGCCAGGCATCCTCGCAGATCGGCGTGCCGATGCGGATCGGCCCGATGCGGTAGGGACCGGAGACATCGGCGGGTGAAAAGATGCGTTTTTCGTCGAAGACATCGCTGTTCGGCAGATGGTGCTTCAACACCTTCGCCACCACCTTGCCGCCCTGCAAAACCCACCAGGCATTGTGAAGCCTGTCGCCTACCCGCGCCGGGCCACCGATGCCGATGGCCGGGCCTTCGGCACAATCGGCGGCCAGCGCCAGGATCGCCGCCTCTGCCGCATCGGCAAAAACCCGCTTCAGGATCAGATCCTGAGTCTGATAGCCGGTGATGAACATTTCGGTCAGCGCCAGCATGTCGGCGCCTGCGGCCTTCGCCTCGGCCCAAGCGCTGCGGGCCTTGGCGGCATTGCCCGCGATATCGCCCACAACCGGGTTCAGTTGGGCAAGTGTCAGGCGAAAGCGGTCTGCGGCCATGGGCGGCTCTCCGTCTGGCAGCGGGAGCAGCGTCCCGAGGATTTGTCTTGCTTTCTAGCAGACTGACGGCCAAGGAAAAGGAGGAAGCGGCACAGGGATCCGGGGGGCGAGGATGCGGAAGCGGTTCGGGATGGGCATGGGCGCAGCGGGGCTGGCGATGGCACTGGCCTTGCCGGTCGCGGCGCAGAACACCTCCGATGTGCTGGTCAAGCAATATGATGACGGTTCGGTCTACGAGGGGCAGTTCCTCAACGGGCGGCAGCACGGGCAGGGCACCTACCGGCTGACCAATGGATTCGAATACAGCGGCGAATGGGTCGAAGGTGAGATCCGTGGCCGCGGCACTGCCCGCTATCCCAATGGCTCGGTCTACGAGGGGGATTTTCTCGGGGGCAAGCCCTTTGGCAAGGGCAAGATCACCTATGCCGACAACAGCACCTATGAAGGCGACTGGTCGGACGGCAAGATCACCGGCAAGGGTGTCGCACGCTATGCCGATGGCTCGGTCTACGAGGGCGATTTCGTTGATGCGGTGCATGAGGGGCAGGGCAAGCTGACCTCGGCCGAAGGGGCGGTTTACGAAGGCGGCTGGCTCAGGGGCATGAAGGATGGGCAGGGCAAGCTGACCTACCCGGACGGCACCGTCTATGACGGGGGTATGAAGGCGGGCAACCGCGACGGCAAGGGCAAGCTGACCATGCCCGACGGCCTGACTTATGAGGGCGATTGGGCCAAGGGACAGATCAATGGTCTGGGCAAGCTGACCCAGCCCAATGGCTCGGTCTACGAAGGCGCCTTCGTGGAGGGCGAGCGTCAGGGTCGTGGCAAGATGACCTACAAGGACGGCTCGGTCTACGAAGGTGGTTTCAGGGGCGATCAGCGTGATGGCAAGGGCGTGTTTCGCACCGCTGATGGCTACAGCTATGATGGTGACTGGGTCGCGGGCCGGATGGAAGGTGCGGGGCGCATGACCTATGCCGATGGATCGGTCTATGAGGGTGCGTTCAAGGCCGACAAGCCCGAAGGACGCGGTCGCATCACCTATGCGGATGGTTCGGGCTATGAGGGCGACTGGGTCGCGGGCGAGATTGCGGGGCAGGGCCGGGCGACCTATGCCGATGGCGCAGTCTATGAAGGCGCCTATGCTGATGGGCAGGCGCAGGGCGAGGGTGTGCTGACCCGGCCTGACGGCTATCGCTACGAAGGTGACTGGGTGGCGGGCAAGCGCACCGGCGAGGGCATTGCGACCTATGCGGATGGCGCGACCTATACTGGCGGTTTTGTCGATGGTGCCCGGCAGGGCAAAGGCAAGATGACCATGGCCGATGGTTTCAGCTATGAGGGCGACTGGGTGGCGGGCGAGATGACCGGGCAGGGCATCGCGCGTTATGCCAATGGCGACGTCTATGAAGGCGCTTTCGTCAAAGGGCGGCGCGAGGGGCAAGGAATGTTGCGCTATGCCAATGGCCGTGAAAGCTCGGGCCAGTGGCTGAACGGGATTTTGGTGGCAGCACCGGAGCCCGCCCCGGCCGACGCCTCGACTGAGCCTGCGCCGGGTGACGCTGCCGCGCCAGCGGGCAACTGAGCCGCGCGCTTTCGGACTGGCGTGGGTGAGTGCAGCGTCAGCCATCTCTCGCCGCAATCTGACAAAGAGCAGCCAGAAGCCTTTGCCGTGAAAAGGGTTTTGCCACATGGCCGGCAAAGCCTTGCGCTGCATAAGCCTCGACCTGATGGCGCATGGCATTGGCGGTGATCGCCAGCGCAGGCACGGCGGGCCAGCCCGAGGCGCGCTCCGCCTCGCGGATCGCTCGCAAGGCGGTCACGCCATCTACGACCGGCATCGAAATATCCAGCAGAATCAGATCGAACCGCTTTTCCGATGCGCGGGCGATAGCCTGACGGCCGTCACAGACCAGCTCAACCGATATCCCGCAGGGGGCCAGCATTGCCGCAAGGATCTTGCGGTTGGTGGCATTATCATCCGCGGCAAGCACCTTCAAACCGGGCAGCAGGTCAAGCGGCAGATCTGGTGGTGCAGGCTCCGGCGGCACCATCGGCATATCCTCTGCCTCTGGCAGGGGGAGCGTCACGCGGATTCGGGTGCCGAAGCCGGGTTGCGACTGCGCGCTCACCTCGCCCCCCATCATCCCGACCAGTTTTTTGACGATGGCCATACCCAGCCCGGTGCCCCCGAAGCGGCGGGTGATGGTCGGATCGGCCTGCTGGAAATCCTCGAACATGCGGGCAAGCTGGTCTGCGGTCATACCGATGCCGGTATCAGTGACATCCAGCGTGACGGGTCGCCCCGGCGGGCAGGTCATCAGCACCCGGATCTCGCCGGTTTCGGTAAACTTGATCGCATTCCCCAGCAGGTTGTGCAGGATCTGCGCCATACGATGCGGATCGCCCAGTCGCAGCCGCGTGGCATCGGCGCTGGCGAGGATGGCGAAGGACAGCCCCTTTTCCTGCGCCCGCAGGGAATAGAGTGCCTCGACCCGCGCCACCACATCCGCCGGACGAAAGGCCGAGGTTTCCAGTTCCATATGGCCCGCGTCGATCTTCGACAGGTCCAGAATGTCGTTCAGCACCCGCAGCAGCGTTTCACCGGATTCGCGGATCGTGGCCACCATGGCGCGCTGTTCGGGCGGGTCGATGAGAGGCTCCAGCAGTTCGGCCATGCCCAGAACCCCGTTCAGCGGTGTGCGGATCTCATGGCTCATGTTGGCCAGAAACAGGCTTTTCGCCGCGTTCGCGGCCTCGGCCTGCTGGCGGGCGCGTTCCAGATCGGCGGTGCGCAACCGCACTTCGGTTTCCAGATTGCGGGCCTGGCCTTCCAGCGCACAATTCGCCTCGTAAAGCTCGCGGCTTTTCTGTTCCAGCAGCGCCTCGGCCTCCTCACGCGCGCGTCGTTCCCGGTCATAGCGGCGGCGTGATACTTGATCGGGCGGTGGAAGCACGGTCATGGCATGTCGTGGCGGATGGTGAATTCGGCCCGCGCCTGACCGGGGGTGGAAAGGTCGCGCGTGGTGATGGTGGCGGGTCTGCCAAAATGATCGACACAGCCCTCGATCAGCCCGGCACAGAACGGCACCAGCGGGCGGGTGGAGCTGTAATCCATCCGCAGCGCGCCTGGGCCGAGCCTTTCTGTGGCGAATGTCGGCAATTCGGCGCCGGGATAGATCTTGCGCACCTCCACATGCACCTCGCCCTCGATCGCCTCCAGCATGGCCAACACATCGGGTTTGTCCTCGAAGAAGGCGGGATAATAGGTTTTGAAGGTGTTCATCATCCAGTGGCCGAAGCGGCGTTGCAGTTCCTCGCCCGGCAGGCCGGTCACGCGCGAGAAGGCGCCCACCAGCGCGACCAGATCGGCGCAGGGGTAATCCCCCACGGCGGAAAATGCCCCCCCGGTGGACAGCGGCGTGTCGTCCAGCACCTGATCCACCGCAGCCTCGCCCAGCAGGTTTTCAGCCATCTTCAGCAGTTCGACAAAAACAATTCCCTTCATCGCCGTCACCCTTTCGTGCTTACCGCCCCAGTCCTGCATGGCAGAGGTTGACAAACCTCTAAGCCGCGCGCATTTCGCCGGGCTTTCCAAAGGGCAATGGCGATGAAGGCTCTGACCACTGTGAGCGACCTGACGGCAGCAGGGCTGGCGGCGCCTTCGGCGGCGCTGGATGCCGTGGCGGCGCGGTTTCGCATCCGGCTCAGCCCCGCAATGCGCGCGCAGGCCGGGTCGGCGGGTGTCGCGCGCCAATTCGTGCCGGATGTGGCGGAACTGCTGATCCGCCCGGAGGAGCGCGCCGACCCCATCGGTGACCGTGCCTTCAGCCCAGCGCCGGGCCTGACGCATCGCTACCCCGACCGGGTAATCCTTGCCGTCACCCAGACCTGCGAGGTCTATTGCCGCTTCTGTTTCCGGCGCGAGACGGTGGGCGCGGCGGGCGCATTGCCCGAGGCCGGTCTGAACGCGGCGCTGGCCTATATCGCCGCCACGCCCGCAATCCGCGAGGTCATCCTGACCGGCGGCGATCCGCTGTCCCTGTCAGCGCGGCGGCTGGGGGCCGTGCTCGACCGGCTGGAGGCGGTGCCGCATGTGGAAACCCTGCGCATTCACAGCCGGGTGCCGGTGGTCGCGCCGGAGCGGATGGATGCGGCCATGCTGGCCGTGCTGGACCGCGAGAAGCCCGTGCATCTGGTGATCCATACCAACCACCCCGATGAGTTGGGTGAGCCCGCGCGGGCCGTGCTGCGGCGGCTGAACCGCGCCGGGGTTGCGATGTTCTCGCAATCGGTGCTGCTGCGCGGCGTGAATGATGACGCCGACACCCTGGAAGCGCTGTTCCGCACCCTGATCCGCAACCGGGTAAAGCCCTACTACCTGCACCACTGCGATCTTGCCGAGGGCACCAGCCATTTCCGCACCACCATCGCCGAAGGCCGCGCGCTGATGGCCGAGCTGAAACGCCGCCTCTCGGGCCTCGCGCTGCCGGCCTATGTGCTGGATATTCCGGGCGGCGCGGGCAAGATCGCCCTGACGCCGGGCATGGCGGAGGAGGTCGCGCCGGGCGAATGGCGGGTGACGGACCGGCTGGGCGAGGTGCATCGCTATACCGACCCGGCGCGCGACTGACACCGCTTGCAGGCTGACCCGCGCCGCGCCACAACTATGGGGTGCAAGTGAGATCCACCATGCCCCGTATCCCCTCTGTCGCCGCGTTTCTGGACCCCGAGAAAGGTTTTAAGCCGACCGAAGCGGAACGGCGGCTGATCGCAGCCTGTCAGGAGGGGGAGCCTTGCATCCTCTCCAATGAACGTCCGACTGAGCCGACCGAAGCCAATACCATCCGCGCCGAGCTGATCCGCCTGCTGATCCTCGGCGGCACCAAGGATTGCGGGCTGCATGAGAGCGGGGTTCGGCTGCAAGGTGGGTGGATTACGGGGATGCTGGACCTGCGCTTTGCAAAGGGGCGGGGAGGATTGAGCCTGAACGCCTGCCATTTCGAGAAGGAGCCCTTTCTGGAACATGCCCGGCTAGATCAGTTGAGTTTTAACGGAAGCAAACTGCCGGGCCTGCGGGCCCCGCATCTTGAGCTGTCGGGCGCACTGTTTCTGAATGGGGCTGAAATGACTGGTCCCCTATTTCTGGTTGGGGCGCGGATCGGCGGGCAGTTGTCATGTGTCGGGGCCAAGCTGGATGGCAACGGGGGCGAGGCGCTGGACGGGCAGGGGATGACGGTCGGTCAGGATCTGTTTCTGAGCAGGGTCACGGCGACGGGCTGCATTGACGTCAATGGATCGCAGATCGGCGGGCAGCTATCTTGCGAGAAGGCCAAGCTGGACGGCAAGGGGGGCAAGGCGCTGAACGGGCAGGGGATGACGCTGGGTGAGAGCCTTTTTCTGCGCGAGGTCACGGCGACGGGCTGCATCGGCCTCAATGGATCGCAGATCGGCGGGCAGTTGGCTTGCGAGGGTGCCAAGCTGGACGGTAAAGGCGCTCAGGCGCTGAACGCACAGAGTATGAGCGTGACTGGGGGCCTTCTCTTTCGCGAAGTTGAAGTAATAATGGGCGATCTCATTCTAACCGCGGCGCAGGTTGGGGATCTGGTCGATGATTTCGCAAGCTGGAATAAGATAAACGGATACCTGAACTTGGATGGGTTCACCTATGATCGGCTGTTCGGCTCATTGGATATTCCTGGCCGCCTGCGCTGGCTGAAGCAAGGCGCGTGGTTCGACGGCACCTTCTCCCCCCAGCCCTACACCCAGCTTGCCAAGACCCTCGCTGCAATGGGCCATAACCGGGCGGCGCGGCGGGTGCTTTATGAGCGGGAGGAAATTCTGGGGCAGGAGCAGTTGCGGGAGGATCGCAAAAGGCCGAGCGAACTCTGGCGCGACAGCCGGGGCGAAGGTGCGGCCGCGCAGGAGGTGCGGGCGGATATTGGCGTGCATTGGTGCCGCATGCGGTTTTCGCAGGTGAAGCATTGGCTGGCACGGCGCATCGTCGGGCATGGCTACCTGCCGGAGCGGGCGCTGATCGTCTCGCTCAAGGTGCTGACCGTGGCGACGCTGGGCTATTTCATCGTCTGGCGGGCCGGGGGCATGGTGCCCAATTCGGATGTGGTGATGACCTCGGCGCAATGGGCGCAGGCCATGGCCGAGAACCCCGCCGCCCCCGCCCATGCCTGGGAGCATCTGGGGGCGGGGCAGCATTATGAGACCTTCAACGCCTTCGCCTATGCGGCCGATGTTTTCGTGCCGCTGTTCGATCTGGGGCAGGAAAGTGCATGGGCGGCGACCACCGCCAACTTCCTTGGCACGATGGCATGGGGGGCGAAATGGCTCCTGCAAGGCATGGGCTGGCTGGTCTCGGCGCTGGGGGTGGCGGCGATTACCGGGATCATGCAGAAGGACCGGGACTAGCGCATTTCCTCTTTTCTTTCCCGTCCCGGCCGTTATAGTCCCGCCCCATGAACACGGGCTTCCATATCATTTCCTGCGCGCCGCTGTGCGCCCCGGCCGCCCGTGGCCTGCTTCTCCTTAGCTGCCTCTGAGCGTGCCTTCGGGTGCGACCGCTCGGAGGTGACCAGCACCCAGGGATCGAAGCACCAGAATTTTCAAGGACAAGCACATGACCGACAGCAGCGCACAACCCCGCGTCGTGATTTTTGATACCACCCTGCGCGATGGCGAGCAGTCGCCTGGCGCCACCATGACCCATGAGGAAAAGCTGGAAATTGCCGGCCTCCTGGACGAGATGGGCGTCGATGTGATCGAGGCGGGTTTTCCCATCGCCTCGGAAGGCGATTTCAACGCGGTGACGGAAATCGCGAAACGCGCGAAAAACAGCACGATCTGCGGGCTGAGCCGGGCGAATTTCAAGGACATTGACCGCTGCTGGGAGGCGGTGAAACACGCCGCCTCGCCGCGTATCCATACCTTCATCGGCACCTCGCCGCTGCACCGCGCCATCCCGAACCTGACCATGGATGAAATGGCCGAGCGCATCCATGAAACCGTCACCCATGCCCGTAACCTGTGCGACAATGTGCAATGGTCGGCGATGGATGCGACGCGGACGGAACATGATTACCTGTGCCGGGTGGTGGAGATCGCGATCAAGGCTGGCGCCACCACGATCAACATTCCCGACACCGTGGGCTATACCGCGCCGCGCGAAAGTGCCGACCTGATCCGCATGCTGCTGGAGCGTGTGCCGGGCGCCGACGAGGTGATCTTTTCGACCCACTGCCACAATGATCTGGGCATGGCGACGGCGAATAGTCTGGCCGCTGTGGAAGCGGGTGCGCGGCAGATTGAATGCACGATCAACGGTCTGGGTGAACGCGCCGGCAATGCCGCGCTGGAAGAAGTGGTGATGGCGCTGAAGGTCAGGAATGACATCATGCCCTATGCCACCGGCATCGATACGACCAAGATCATGCATATCTCGCGCCGTGTCTCGACCGTTTCGGGTTTCCCGGTGCAGTTCAACAAGGCGATCGTCGGCAAGAACGCCTTCCTGCACGAAAGCGGCATCCATCAGGATGGCGTGCTGAAGAATGTCGAGACCTTCGAGATCATGCGCCCCGAAAGCATCGGCCTGACCGCGAAGAACATCGCAATGGGCAAGCATTCGGGCCGCGCGGCGCTGCGCGCCAAGATGAAGGAACTGGGCGTCGATCTGGGTGACAACCAGCTGAATGACCTGTTCGTGCGCTTCAAGGCTTTGGCCGACCGCAAGAAAGAGGTCTATGACGACGACCTGCTGGCGTTGGTGAAAGACGCCGATACGCATGAGGCGCATGACACAATTCAGGTGAAACGTCTGCGCGTTGTCTGCGGCACCGACGGCCCGCAGGAGGCGGAGCTGACGCTGGTGATTGACGGGGCGGAGCACAGCATTGACGCCACCGGCGACGGGCCGGTCGATGCGGCGTTCAACGCGGTCAAGATGCTCTACCCTCACAAGGCGCGGTTGCAGCTGTACCAGGTGCATGCGGTGACCGAAGGCACCGATGCGCAGGCCACGGTCAGCGTGCGGATCGAAGAGGAAGGCCGGATCGCCACCGGTCAGTCCGCCGACACCGATACGGTGGTGGCCAGCGTCAAGGCCTATGTCAACGCGATCAACCGCCTGATCGAGCGCCGGAAGAAATCCAACCCCGGCGATGATGTGAAAACGGTGGATTACCGCGACGCCGGCTGATCGTCAGGGCAGAGCAAGAAGGGGCGCCGGTGCAGAACCGGCGCCCTTTTTGCATCAGCCCAGAAGGTCGAAATGCCCGGCGGTCAGGTCCAGCCCTGCGCCGATCATCGCGATCAGTTTGCGTCCGCCCGCGCCGCTGCCGTTGGTATCGAAGAACAATCCACCCGTGCCGCTGTCATAGATCAGCCGGTCGTCGGCATCGACCTTCGCGCCGGGCACGCCGATGATCTTGAAGGCGTTTTCTTGCAGTTGACCGTGGAGAGACCGGAACGCGCTGCCCGCGAGCGCGATACTGTCGGCCCCGGTGTCGAAATCGGTGATGCGGTCGACATTTCCGGGTTTCAGCGCCGTATCGAAGACAAAGACATCCGCCCCGGAGGCGCCGGTCAGCACATCCTTGCCGGTGCCACCTGTCAGCCGGTCATTCCCCGCCCCGCCCGTGAGCGTATCCGCCCCGCCAAGTCCGGACAGATGGTCGCCACGGCCGCCGCCCTCCAGCCGGTTGGCGGCAGCATTGCCGGTAATCCGGTCGGTGCCGCTGCCCCCTGTGACATGCTCGATCCCGCGCAGGATGTCGGTGCCGATGCCCTTGCCGCTGGCCTGCCCGTCCGCAGTGCCCGTGCCGAGGGTGACTGTCACCCCCGCCTTTACCCTGCCATAGGTCACCAGATCAGCCCCGGCGCCGCCGTCGAAAATGTCATTCCTGGCGGAGGAGCGGAAGGTATCCGAGCCGCCCAGACCCATCAGCCGGTCATCGCCCTTGCTGCCCGCCATCACATTGGCACTGCTGTCGCCGCGCGTGACCTTCATGCCGACCAGCGTCGCCATGCCGCCACTGACCTCGACCGCCAGTTCTGTCTTCGACAGGCCCGAAAGGGTGAAACTGCGCAGCCCCGCGCCGGTATCATAGCGGAACAGGCCTTTGGCCGAAAAGGTGAAATCCTCGATCCGGCCATCTGGGCCGAAGGTATGAGCAGAGCCCAGTTCAAGCCGGTCGCCCGTGCCGAAACCGTCGATGCGAAAGCTGATGCCGGTGGCCCAGCCATCGCGGGCGCGCACGGTTTCGCTACCGTTCCCGGTGATGGTGACGCGGTCGTTTGCAGTGCCGTTCAGCAGCAGCGTGCCGCCTGCCGAAACGCCAAGTCGGCCCGCGCCGGTCAGATCGTCGTGCAGGTCGAGCGTGCCGCCGCGCGCGTCGATCGCACCCTCGTTGCGCAACGTGCGGCCTGTGTCGAGCGTCAGGGTCTGGCCGGTGGTGGCGCGGATCGTGCCGCCTGCGGTATTGGCCAGTTTCAACTCGGCGGCGCCTTCCAGCGACCCGATGAAGCCGCCCCCAGTGATGGTATTGCCGTTGGTCAGCAGGGCCACGCTGCCGCTGCTGCCGGTCAGGCTGTCCTGTCCGGTCAGACCGTCCATCACAATGAGACCCTTGCCGGTCAGCGCGGCGCCCTTCGCGTGGATGGCCAGACGGGTGCCGCCCGCCTCGTCAAAGCGGATCTGGCCGGTGCTGCCGATTTCACCGCGCAGGGTGGTGGTGCCCATGACGCGGAACAGGCCCTGTAGCTTCAGCGCCCCGGTGCTGCCGTCCAGCCCCGCGCCGCTGTAACCAAGGATTTCGCCGCCATTAACCGTTGCCAGTGTGCCGCCCTGCACCGTCAGGCTGGCGGTGCCGCCCGTGAGTTCGACCCGCGCACCCGCCGCACGCAGCGTGCCGCCCTGATTGGCGATCACGGCGGCCATGTCGCGCCCGGCGTCATTCACCCCCACCGCAAGCTGCAAAAGGCCACCTTTCAGCGCCTCTGCCAGCCCGTCATTGCGGAAGGCGGTCAGCCCTTCCAGCCGCAGCGTCTGACCTTTCAGATCGGCGCTGATCCGGCCTGCGTCCGCATTGGTCAGCGACAGGCCATAGCGGAAATAGCCGGTCGCACCCGATCCGGCCCAGAGGCTGCCGATGGTGCCCGCGCCGTGCAGCCAGTTGTTGATATTCTCCAGCGTGCCCTCACCGCCCTGCGTCGCCCCCCGGATCTCGCCGCCGGGTGTGCCGGTTTCGGCCAGCCGTACCTCGCCCTTGCCTGCCAGCCGCGCCGTGTCCTCGATCAGCAGGCGCTGGGTGCGGGCGGTGTCGAAATGCAGATCGCCCTTGTTGTCGATCTGGCCGGTGAGTGTGCCGCCGCCCTGCACGCGGATATCGCCCAGCAGGGTCACGGCCCCGCGCGCCGTGCTGCCATCCAGCACTGCATTGGCGTTCATCAGAAGGATTTCGCCGCCCGCGCGCCCCTCCAGCGTGCCGCCCTCGACCGTCATGGTCTGGCCGTTGCCCTGAATCTCTGCCCGCGCTGCGGTGCCGGTGGCGAGAATGCGGCCCCCCCTGTTGTCCAGCACCTGCGCTTCATCGGCATAATCCGTCGCCACATCGCCTGATCCGGCGGCGATGCGCAGGGTCGCCCCGGTCTCGGCTCGCAGCAGCCCGGCATTGCTGAAAGTCTCCAGCCCTTGCAGGGTCAGCGGTGCGCCTGCCACATCCGCCGCGATGATGCCATTGGTGCCGTTTTCCAGCGACAGGCGGATTGCCACAGACTGACCCATGCCGATGGCGGCCTGCTGCCGGCCGATCTGACCCGCGCCGTGGATCAGATTATCCTCGTTCACCAAAAGGCCCGTTTTCGCGCTGTCTGCCCCCTGAACCAGCGCATTGCGATACTGGGTGCCGGACGCCACGTCGAAGGCCAGTTCCACCGCGCCCCCGCCGCGCAGCGTCAGGTCTGTCGCTGCCAGCTGGCCTGAGTAGCCGTCCACCTGGATCGTGCCGCGGTTCACGATCTCGCCCGCGAGTTCCAGCATCTGCGTGGCGCGAACCTGCCCGCCCGCGTCGATGGTCAGCGCGCCCGCGACCGAGCCGCCGTCCAGCGTGGTGTGGAAATTCGCGGTCTCGATCTGCCCGCCGCCGGTCGTTGCCAGATGACCCCCAGCGATGCGTCCGTCATGCAGTCGCAGCACAGAGCCTGCGCCATCGGCCCGCAGTTCTGCCCCGGTGGTCTGTTCCAGCAGCGGCACTTGCAGATACAGTGTGCCGCCCCCGCTGGCCCGCATGATACCGGCATTCGTCGTCGGGTTCGCCCCGGTCACATCGGCGCTGTAAAGATGCAGCCGCACCCCTGCGACATTGGCATCGACCAGGCCGCCGGTGGCATTATGCAGAACCAGATTGCCGCCCGGATCGCCAAGGTTCTTGTTGTAGCCGATGGTGCCCGCGCCTTCGATGGTGCTGAAATTCTCCAGCACCGCGAGACCGTCATCCCCATCCATCCCGGTCAGTTGCGTGGACAGGCTGTTCGAGGTGCCGCCTTCCAGCCGCGACCCCAGCACCAGCCGCCCTGCGCCGGTCAGCGTGGTGGTGCCATCGCCCAGCCTCAGGGCCGAGGAATTGTTGTTCTGCGCGTCATCTGAAAGAATGCGGATGGTGCCCGCATTGTCGATGCTGCCGCCCAGCACCGTCATGTAGTCAGTCAGCAGGGACCAGCTTCCGGCATTGCTGACATCGCCGTGGATGGTCAGGTTCGAACTGTAGCCTTCCAGCGCGGCGCCCGTGAGGATGTCGAGATTGCGGATGTTCAGCGACTCGCCCGCCAGTGTGGTCTCGACAATCTGCGCAAGGCTGCCTGCGCCCGCGCCGCCCAGGCGCACATCTGTTTCGTCATCCGGAACTGTCGCTACATCGAAATTGGTTCCGACGATTTCCTGTTCCTCGTCCAGCAGAACGGCTGTCCAGGACAGTCCGCGCACGCCCGTGAATACAGCCATCCCACCCTCCCGCCGAATGCTGATCATCCGGTAAATTCCGCCGATGCTGACATAGGGCGGGGATTCCGGCAATCGCCGTTTCGGAGGGGCGGGCCGGCCCGTCCGGGCTGGACATTTCCGCTCGGTCGGCGCTGACTGGCGGCGCGAACGGACAGGGACGGGACGATGGCGCAGGCGCGGTTTGTGGAGGGCAATCTGTTTGCCCATGTGGCGGTGATGTCGCTGACCTCGTCGGTCGGGCTGATGGCCATTTTCGTCGTCGATCTGATCAACATGGTCTACATCTCCTGGCTGCGCGATCCCGAGGCGACGGCGGCTGTGGGCTATGGCGGGGCGGTGCTGTTTTTCACCACGGCCTTCGGCATCGGCCTGTCGATCGGTGTCTCGGCGCTGACCGCGCAGGCAGTGGGCGCGCGCGACCCGGTGCTGGCGCGGGACAGGGCGACGCAGGGCCTGGTGCTGGGGGCGCTGTTCGGCATCGTCTTTTCGGCCGTTGTCTGGTTTTTGCTGCCGCAGATCGTGGACCTTCTGGGGGCGACGGGTCGCACGGCGGAGCTGACGCTGTGGTTCCTGCAACTGGTGACACCCGGGCAGCCGCTGCTGATGATCGGGATGATCGGCGCGGCGATCCTGCGCGCGCATGGCGAGGCGCGGGCGTCGATGATGGTCACGGTCTGGGGGGCGGTCGTGCTGGCGGCGCTGGACCCGGTGCTGATCCTCTGGGCCGATCTGGGGCTGACCGGCGCCGCCATTGCGGGCTGGGGATCGCGCATCGCGATGGTGGTCATGGCGCTTTGGCCGATCTGGCGGCGGCATGGTGGCTTCAGCCCGGTTTCGGCGCGCAGCCTGCGCGGGGCGGTCGCGCCGCTGTCGGCCATCTCCGGCCCCGCGATCCTGACCCAGCTTGCCACCCCTGTGGGGCAGGCGCTGGTGACGCGGATGGTCGCGGGCTATGGCGAGGCCGCCGTGGCGGGCATGGCCATCGCGGGGCGGCTGACGCCGGTCGCCTTCGGCACGATCTTTGCTCTTGCGGGGGCCATCGGCCCGATCATCGGCCAGAATCTTGGTGCGCGCCGGATGGACCGCGTGCGTCGTGCCTTCTTTGACGCCATCCGGTTCACTGGCCTTGTGATCCTTGGCATGTCGGCACTGCTGTTTCTGCTGCGCGCGCCCATCGCCGCGTTGTTCCATGCTGAGGGGCTGACCCGCGAACTGGTCTTCCTGTTCTGCGGCCCGTTGAGCCTGCTGTTCTTCTTCAATGGCCTGATCTTCGTGGCGAATGCCGCCTGCAACAATCTGGGCGCTGCGTTTCAGGCGACGCTCATCAACTGGGGGCGGCATACCTTGGGCACGGTGCCTTTTGCCTGGTGGCTGGGGCAGAGCTATGGCCCGCAAGGGGTGCTGATCGGGCAGGCGGTCGGCGGCATCGTTTTCGGGGTGCTGGCTGTCTGGCTTGCTTTGCGCGTGATTGACCGGCGTATGCTGGCCATGTCGGAAATGGTTGGCATACCGTCGGATACGAAATTTCCCTTGCCTCCGACGGGGCGGCTGGGCTAGCAGTGAACTTGTCAGGATCGGGAGAATCCGGCGGGGGTCACTCACCTCGGAGCCGGTGCCGAAGGAGCAACCGCCCCGGTAAACTCTCAGGCGACAGGACCGTCCTGGCAGAAGACTCTGGAGAGTGGCGCGCGACGCGCCCGCCGAAGGGATAACGATCTCAGGCGTCCGAAGCCGGCATGGCAAGGGCAGGGACAGAGGGGGCACCGCACGACAGGGGTTGGCCTGTCGACAGGTGCCGGACCTATGCGATGACCGGCGGAAGAGGAGGCGCGCGTGAGCGACCTTTTGCGGCTGGGTCTCAATGACCTGCATGAGGAACTGGGCGGCAAGATGGTGCCCTTCGCGGGCTATTCCATGCCCGTGCAATACCCGATGGGGGTGCTGAAGGAACATCTTCACACCCGCGCGGCTGCGGGGCTGTTCGATGTCAGCCACATGGGGCAGGTGATCCTGCGGCCCAAAGGCAGCTACGAGGCCACCGCGCTGGATTTCGAGCGGCTGATGCCGGTCGATGTGGCCGGGCTGGCCGAGGGGCGGCAGCGCTATGGCCTGTTCACCAATGACGCGGGCGGCATTCTGGACGACCTGATGTTCGCCAATCGCGGCGATCATCTGTTCGTCGTGGTGAACGCCGCCTGCAAGGCCGCCGACATCGCGCATATGCAGGCGCATCTTTCCGCCACCACCGAGGTTCTGCCGGTGACCGACCGCGCGCTGCTGGCGCTGCAAGGCCCGACGGCGGAGGCCGCGCTGGCGCGGCTGGTGCCGCAGGTGGCTGCGATGCGCTTCATGGATGTGGCGCAGGTGCCGACGGTGTTCGGCGAGCTGTGGATCAGCCGCTCGGGCTATACCGGCGAGGATGGCTATGAAATCTCGGTGCCAGATGGCGGGGCCGAGGGGCTGGCCCGCGCGCTCCTGGCGATGGCGGAGGTTGCGCCCATCGGGCTTGGCGCGCGCGACAGCCTGCGGCTTGAGGCCGGGCTTTGCCTCTATGGCCATGACATTGACGAGACGACTTCGCCCGTCGAGGCCGGTCTGACCTGGGCGATCCAGAAGGCCCGTCGCACGGGCGGTGCCCGCGAAGGCGGTTTCCCCGGTGCCGCGCGCATCCTGCGTGAACTGGCCGAAGGTCCGGCCCGCCGCCGCGTCGGCCTGCGCCCCGAGGGCCGCGCGCCGATGCGCGAGGGGGTCGAGCTTTACGCTGGCGAGACCGCCGTGGGCCGCATCACCTCGGGCGGGTTCGGGCCTTCAGTCGAGGCTCCGATTGCCATGGGCTATGTCACGGTGGAACACGCCGCCACCGGAACCGCCCTCGCGGGCGAATTGCGCGGCAAGCGCCAGCCGGTGACGGTGGCCGACATGCCGTTCCAACCTACCACCTACAAACGCTGAAACAGGGCTTAAAGCGATGAAATATACCAAGGAACACGAGTGGCTGCGCGTCGAGGGCGATGTTGTGGTGGTCGGCATCACTGAACACGCGGCCGAGGCGCTGGGTGATGTGGTTTTTGTCGAACTGCCCGAGCCGGAAACCCAGGTTGGGGCCGGGGATGAGGTTTGTGTGATCGAAAGCGTCAAGGCAGCCTCGGACATCCTCGCCCCGGTCGAGGGCGAGATTGTCGCCGTGAACGAGAAACTCGCCGACAACCCCGGTCTGGTGAACGAAGACCCGCTGGGGGAAGCGTGGTTCTTCAAGATGAAGCTCGATGATCTGAGCGTGCTCGACGATTTCATGGACGAGGACGAATACAAGGAACTGATCGGCTGAGGCCGGTTGGCTGAAGACGGCAAGGGCGGGGGCGCCGCCCCTGCACCACCACGTTATTTCGGACCGAAAATGGGAGCGCGGCGGCATGGTCCGTCGCGGGATGTGACATGACCTTCACACCGACCGACTACAACCCTTACGATTTCGCCAACCGCCGTCATATCGGCCCGTCTCCGGCCGAGATGACGGATATGCTGAAGGCCGTGGGCGTGCCCACGCTGGAGGCGCTGATCGACGAAACCATCCCCGCCTCAATCCGGCAGGAAACGCCCCTGGGCTGGGCGCCCTTGTCCGAGCATGAGCTTCTGGCGAAGCTCCGCGGGGTGGCGGCCAAGAACCGGGTGATGACCAGCCTTATCGGGCAGGGCTATTACGGCACCGTGACCCCGCCCGCGATCCAGCGCAACATTCTGGAAAACCCGGCCTGGTATACCGCCTATACCCCCTATCAGCCCGAAATCGCGCAGGGCAGGCTTGAGGCGCTGCTGAACTATCAGACCATGGTCGCCGATCTGACCGGGCTGCCAGTGGCGAACGCAAGCCTCTTGGACGAGGCGACGGCGGCGGCCGAGGCCATGGCCATGGCCGAGCGCGTGGCGAAATCGAAGGCCCGCGCCTTCTTCGTCGACACGCATTGCCACCCGCAGACCATTGAAGTGATCCGCACCCGCGCGCTGCCGCTCGGGATCGAGGTCATCGTGGCAGACCCCGAGTTCCTTGAGCCGGAAAAGGTGTTCGGCGCGATCTTCCAGTATCCGGGCACCTGGGGCAATGTCCGCGATCTGGAACCCTGGATCGACCGTTTGCACGCCGCGAAGGCGGTGGCCGTGGTGGCGACCGACCTGCTGGCGCTGATGATGCTGAAAGCGCCGGGCGAGATGGGGGCCGACATCGCCGTGGGCTCCGCGCAACGCTTCGGCGTGCCAATGGGCTATGGCGGGCCGCATGCCGCCTTCATGTCCTGTAAGGACGACATGAAACGCGCCATGCCGGGGCGGATCGTCGGTGTCTCCATCGATGCGCGGGGCAACAAGGCCTATCGGTTGAGCCTCCAGACCCGCGAACAGCATATCCGGCGGGAAAAGGCGACGTCGAATGTCTGTACGGCGCAGGCGCTGCTGGCGGTGATGGCCAGCATGTATGCGGTCTTCCACGGGCCGAAGGGCCTGCGCGCCATTGCGGAACGGGTGCATTCCTACACCGTGCGGCTGGCAAGCGCCCTGCGCGAGGCGGGCGCGGTGCTGCCGCAGAAGCACTTCTTCGACACGATCACGGTGAATGTGGGCGTGGGGCAGGCCGGTATTCTGGCCGCCGCGCGGCTGGAGGGGCTGAACTTCCGCAAGGTGGGCAATGACCACGTTGGCATCAGCCTGGACGAGACCACCAACGAGGATGTTCTGGCCCGTGTGCTGCGCGCCTTTGGCATCCATACCGCGCCGCCGGTCAGCGCCGACCTCGGCTTCCCCGAGGCGATGCTGCGGACATCCGAGGTGCTGACCCATCCGGTCTTCCACATGAACCGCGCGGAATCCGAGATGATGCGCTACATGCGGCGTCTCAGCGACCGTGACCTCGCGCTGGATCGGGCGATGATCCCGCTCGGGTCCTGCACCATGAAGCTGAATGCGGCGGCCGAGATGATGCCGATCACCTGGCCCGAGTTTTCCAGCCTGCACCCCTTCGTGCCGGCGGATCAGGCGGCGGGCTATCACGAGGCGATTTCCGACCTGTCGGAGAAGCTGTGCGAGATCACCGGCTATGACGCCTTCTCGATGCAGCCCAACAGCGGTGCGCAGGGCGAATATGCCGGGCTTCTGACCATTCAGGCCTATCACCGCGCGCGGGGCGAAGGGCATCGCGATGTCTGCCTGATCCCGGTATCGGCCCATGGCACCAACCCGGCCTCGGCGCAGATGGCGGGGATGAAGGTGGTGGTGGTGAAATCCTCGGCCAATGGCGACGTGGATGTCGAGGATTTCCGCGCCCGCGCGGCGGAGGCGGGCGACCGTCTGGCGGCCTGCATGATCACCTATCCCTCCACCCATGGCGTGTTCGAGGAAACCGTGCGCGAGATCTGCAAGATCACGCATGAGCACGGCGGGCAGGTCTATATCGACGGCGCCAACATGAATGCCATGGTGGGTCTGGTGAAGCCGGGCGAGGTGGGCGGCGACGTCAGCCACCTGAACCTGCACAAGACCTTTGCCATCCCGCATGGTGGCGGCGGGCCGGGCATGGGGCCGATCGGGGTGAAGGCGCATCTGGCGCCCTATCTGCCGGGGCACCCCGAGACGGGAGGCGCCGAGGGGCCGGTTTCGGCGGCGCCCTACGGCTCAGCAAGCATCCTGCTGATTTCATGGGCCTATTGCCTGATGATGGGCGGTGCTGGGCTGACGCAGGCGACGCGCGTGGCGATCCTGAACGCGAATTACATCGCGGCCCGGCTGAAGGGTGCCTATGAGGTGCTGTTCATGGGCAACCGGGGGCGGGTGGCGCATGAATGCATCCTTGACACCCGGCCTTTCGCGGAAGCGGGCGTGACGGTGGATGACATCGCCAAGCGTCTGATCGATAACGGTTTCCACGCGCCGACGATGAGCTGGCCGGTGGCGGGCACGCTGATGGTGGAGCCGACGGAGAGCGAGACCAAGGCCGAGATCGACCGCTTCATCACCGCGCTGCTGGCGATCCGCGCCGAGATCAAGGCGGTGGAGGCGGGCGAGATTTCCGCCGAGGACAGCCCGCTGCGCCATGCGCCGCATACGGTGGAAGATCTGGTCGCCGACTGGGAACGGAAATACCCGCGCGAGCAGGGCTGCTTCCCGCCCGGCGCCTTCCGGGTGGACAAATACTGGCCGCCGGTCGGGCGGGTGGATAACGTCTATGGTGACCGCAATCTGATCTGCATCTGCCCGCCGGTTGAAAGCTACATGGCGGCGGAATGAAGGCGCCCGGCCGCCCGGCTTTTGCGCGGGGCGACCGGTGTTTTCTGAGTATTTGGGCAAGAAGCAAATGCAGGGCTGGACGCGGAAGCGCCTGGCCTTTAGCTGCATCCGGGTCGGTCTTGGGGGTGTGATGCGGCAGGGGGAAAGCGGGTTCGCGGCGGGGCTGATGGCGGCGCTGCCGATTGTGCTGGGATATTTTCCCATTGCCTTTTCTTTTGGTGTGGCCGGAACGCGGGCGGGGCTTGGCTTTGCCGAGGTGATGGCCTTTTCAGTGATCATGTATTCCGGCGCGGCGCAGTTTCTGGCCGTGGCGCTGGTTTCGGGCGGGGCGCCGCTGCTGGTGTCAGTATTCACGCTGGTGGCGATGGGCTTGCGCCATCTGGCCTATGGTCCGGCCCTTATGGCGGCGGCGGGGCATGAACAGGCGACGCGGCGCGCCTGGGCCTGGGCCTTCGGGCTGACGGACGAGGTGTTTGGCACTGCGCTGGGCGCGCTGTCGCGCGGGCGGCGGTTTTCGGAGCCGTTCATGTTCGGGCTGGGGCTGGCGGCCTATGCCGCTTGGGTTTCGGGCACCGCTGCGGGGGCGGCGGCAGGGGGCGGGGCACTGGCGGCCTATCCGGCGGTCGAGGCGGCGCTGGGCTTCATGTTGCCCGCGCTGTTTCTGGCGCTTCTGCTGTCGATCCTGAGCCGGGCGCAATTGCCGGTGATCGCGGTGGCGGCGGCCGTGACCATCGGGGTGACGCTGCTGTATTCGGCGACCTCAGGGATTCTTTCCGGGATGGTGGCCGGGGCTCTGGCCGGGTTGCCGCGGGGGCGGGCATGAGGGCTGAGGTTCTGGCACTGGTGGTGTCCGTAGGCGCGGCGACATGGGCGTTTCGCTATCTGCCGTTCCGGCTGAACCTGTCGGCGCTGTCTGCGGGGGGCTGGCCGGGGCGGATGCTGGCCGCGATCGGCCCGGCGGCGATTGCGGCGCTGTTTGCCGTTTCGGTTCTGCCCCTGCTGACGGGCGGGGCGCAGGCGGCGTTCTGGGCGGGAACGGTGGCGGTGATCGGCCTGTGGTTCTGGCGCCGCTCGGTCGTGCTGGCGACCCTGGGTGGGGCGCTGGCCTATGGCGTGGTTTTCGCAATCTAGGCCCCTTGCGGGTGTTCGGGGTATCGCCAATATATTCCGCAACGGGAATATGAATGGAGGCTCCGATGGAAGCCGTGAAACTGGCCTGTGCTACCTGCGGGCAGATGAACCGGGTGCCCCGCGACCGTCTGTCGGCCGCGCCGAAATGCGGCAGTTGTGGCGAGCCGCTGGACGATGGCCGCGTGCACGAGCTGGACCGGCTGAGTCATGACAAGGCGGTGCGGGGTGATGACCTGCCGTTGCTGGTGGATTACTGGGCGCCGTGGTGTGGCCCCTGCCGGGCGATGGCGCCCGAATTCGCCAAGGCGGCGAAGGCGCTGGCCCCCGAGGTGCGTCTGGCCAGGCTGAATACCGAAGATCACCCGGATATTGCCGGACGTGCGCGGATTCAGGGTATTCCGGCGCTGGTGCTTTACCATCGCGGGCGCGAGGTCGCCCGGCTGGCGGGGGCACGGCCTGCGGCTCAGATCTCGGATTTCGTGCGGCAGAACCTGCGGCCCTGAGTCGCCGTCGGCATGTAGGCCGATTTGATGCAGGCCAAGGCGGCCCCCTCGAATCAGAAATATAATCATATTCGGATTTGATGGGAGGTTGCTATGGCAGATGTCACGATTACCAACAGGGCGGCCGATCTTGTGACCGGCGGGGTGAACGACCGGCTGACCTATATCTATGATGCCGAGACAAATGATGTCTGGCTCAATACCCTGAGCCCGGCGGGCTCGGGGGCTGAACATCCCGCATCGGGCTACGAGGGCAAGTTCGACGGGATGGGGGGCAATGACGCCTTCTTCGCGGGCTTCGGCCATTTCACCTTCATCGACCGGGCCGGGGGAAATGATTCCATCGTCACGGGAGACGGTGATGACAATCTGATCGGCGGCGCGGGCAATGACAGCCTTTATGGCAATGGCGGGCGCGATACCGTCGATGGTGGCGCGGGCACCGACCGCTGGCAGGCCAATGTCAGCTGGTTCAGCGGCAATGTGACCGTGAACATCAACGCGGTCTCTTCCTTCGCCGACGGGGCCGAGGTGCGCAATGTCGAGGCGCTGGACCTGACGACCGGCGCAGGCAACGACGTCATCACCAACCATGCCAGCGGTGTGGGCTATGATGTCGTCTCCACCGGGGCGGGTAATGACCGTATCCGCATCTACATGGGCGCCACGGATCAGGTGGTCGGCGGCGCGGGCAGTGATGTGCTGGAGGTGATCTATGCCCAGCCCACGAATGATGTCTGGCTGAACAATCTGACAGCGGACGAGGGCGGCGGCTACAGTGGCACCTTCAACGGCATGGGGGGCAATGACCTGATCTTCACCGGCATCGAGCGGTTCCGCTTCGAGGATCGCTCGGGTGGCAATGACAGCATCCATACCGGCGACGGCAATGACACGCTGCTGGGCCGTGCGGGTGACGACACGCTGATGGGCGGCGGCGGGCAGGACCGGATTGATGGCGGGGCCGGCGGGCTTGATTTCTGGCACGGCCGACTGGGCGACGCAACAGCGGCGCTGAAGGTCAACCTGAACGGCACCTCGAAAACCCTTGGCAGCGGTTGGGTCAAGGGGATCGAGGGGATGGATCTTGAAACCGGCGCGGGCAATGACGCGCTGACCGTGCACCGGACCGCGAACATGAGCGATGTCCTGAGTTCGGGCGCGGGCAATGATACGCTGACCTTCTGGGATGGTGGAACGGATCAGGCCAATGGCGGAACCGGCGCCGATCTCCTGCGCTATACGGTGGAGGAGTTCGGGGGCGGTGTCTGGCTGGAGGGGCTGACCGCCGGACGGGACGGCTACAGTGGCCGTCTGAACGGTCTCGGCGGCAATGACCTGTTCTTCACCGGGATCGAGCGTTTCCGCTACGAGGATCGCGTGGGGGGCGATGACATTCTGGTCTTCGGCAAGGGCAACGATACGGTGCTGGCCGGGGCAGGCAACGATCTGGTCGATGTCGGGCGTGGGCGGGATCAGGCGAATGGCGGTGACGGGACCGATTTCTGGACCGCCGATCTGCATACCGCCAGCAAGGCCATCCGCATCGACCTCAACAAGGTCTCCACATACCTGGTCTCGGGCAAGGTGCAGGGCTTCGAGGGGATGAACCTGCAAACAGGCCGTGGCAATGACCGCGTGACCGGCCATGACACCGGCGCAATGGGTGACGTCATCGACACGGGGCGGGGCAGTGATGTGATCGCCCTGCATGCCGGAGGCACCGATCAGGTCAATGGTGGGGCAGGGGTGGATACGCTGATCCTCACCTATGCAATTGCAACCAATGATGTCTGGCTGCGCAACCTGACCGCGACAGAGGGTGGCGGCTGGAGCGGGCAGTACAACGGCATGGGCGGTAATGATGTCAACTTTACCGGCATCGAGAAATTCGCCTTCTACGATCTGTCGGGCGGCAACGACATCATCCAGACGGCGAGCGGCCGCGACACGATCTCGGGCGGGCTGGGCAATGATGACCTTTCGGGCGGCGGCGGGGCGGATCACTTTGTCTATGACCGGCTGGCCGATGAGGGCGACGATGTGATCCGCGATTTCACCGACCGGGTGGACCGTATCGTCCTGTCGGGGGGCAGCATGGCGGATGTGACCATCGAGGCGGTGAATGACGGCGCGGATACCCGCATCACGCTGGACAGCGGCACTACGATCCTGCTGGAGGATGTGGCTGCGGGCAAAATCGGCAGCGCCGATTTCCTGTTCGGCTGAGCCCTTCGCATGGGGCCGCGTCAAAGCGGCGCGGTCCCATATGGCCCCATGAAAAACGCAGCCTGTCCGCTTGACATTCCGCGCATCATCAGCCAGATAGCCCTCAGGTCGAGGGGCAGTAGCTCAGTTGGGAGAGCGCGTCGTTCGCAATGACGAGGTCAGGGGTTCGATCCCCCTCTGCTCCACCAGACCTTCCCCTGAAAGATAATCTGTACCGGCGCAGCCATCTGTGCATCTGCGCGCAGTCAGGTCATGCTGCAGTGCGGCTTGAAAGTGCTGTTAGCGCACATACATCCGCTGCTCAACGATATGGAGTCCGCGAGATGACCGCGACAGAGCCGCTTTTCCGTCCTTTCCGCCTGAAGGGGCTTGAGCTCAGGAACCGCATCGTCATGGCGCCGATGACGCGTGACATGGCCCCCGAAGGTGTGCCCGGCGGGGCCAATGCCGAATACTATCGCCGCCGGGCGGCGGGGGGCGTGGGGCTGATCCTCAGCGAGGGTACGGTGATCGACCGTCCGGCCTCGCGCAATCTGCCGAACATTCCGTTCTTCCACGGGGACAAGGCGCTGCAAGGCTGGCGCGGCGTCGCCGAAGCGGTGCATGGCGCGGGCGGGAAGATCGGGCCGCAGATCTGGCATACCGGCTCGACCAAGGGCGGGGCGTGGAAGCCCGAGGCCGAGGTCGAGAGCCCTTCGGGTCTGCTGGCGCCCGACAAGCCTCGCGGCCGCGCGATGACCGAGGAAGATATTGCCGATACCATCGCGGCCTTTGCCCGTGCGGCGGCGGATGCCAAGCGGATCGGCATGGATCTGGTCGAGGTGCATGGTGCGCATGGCTATCTGATTGACCAGTTCTTCTGGCAGGGCACCAACCTGCGCGACGACCGCTGGGGCGGCGCAACCCTGCCGGAACGCAGCCGCTTCGCTGTGGAGGTGCTGAAGGCTGTCCGTGCCGCCGTCGGTCCCGATTTCCCGGTGCTGCTGCGCGTCAGCCAGTGGAAACAGCAGGATTACGGCGTGAAACTCGCTGCCTCTCCGCAGGAAATGGAAGCCTGGCTTGGCCCGCTGGTCGAGGCCGGGGCGGACGTTCTGCATTGCTCGCAGCGCCGGTTCTGGGACGCAGAATTCCCGGAAATCGACGGGGACACCGGGCTGAATTTCGCAGGCTGGGCCAAGAAGCTGACGGGCGCGCCCACGATCAGCGTGGGGTCGGTGGGGCTTGGCGGGGCCGAATTCCTTGCCGCCTTCCGGGGCGAAGGCGCCGGGGCCGCGCCGCTGGGTCAGCTGATGGATCGCATGGCGCGCGACGAGTTCGACCTGATCGCCGTGGGCCGCGCGCTGATTTCCGACCCCGACTGGGTGCGTCATGTGGAGGCGGGTGACACCGCCGCGCTGCGTGGCTTCGACGCCCGCGATCTGGCCGAACTGGTCTGATCTGCCTGTCCGGAAAGCCACGGGGGCAGCTTCCCGTGGCTTTCCGCCCCACATTTGTGGAAAAAGGTTCACATCGCGGTATCAGGTGCCTATAGCGGAAGGGCGGGACACCCCCGTGAGCCAGACGAAAGACGCCCATGCGCACCATTACGACGACCGAGGAGCTTGCCGAATTCTGTGCGGCAGCCAAGGCACACCCTTATGTGACCATCGACACTGAGTTCCTGCGCGAACGCACCTACTGGTCGAAACTCTGCCTGATCCAGATGGCCCTGCCGGGCGCCGATGGCGAAGCGGTGCTGGTTGACCCGATTGAGGGTGAGGGCATGTCGCTGGAGCCGCTGTATGACCTGTTCCGCCATGAGGCGACGGTCAAGGTGTTCCACGCCGCACGGCAGGATCTGGAAATCTTCTTCGTCGAGGGCGGGGTCTTCCCCGTGCCGCTGTTCGACACCCAGGTCGCCGCCATGGTCTGCGGCTATGGCGAACAGGTGGGCTACGAGACGCTGGTGAAGAAGATCGCCAAGGCGAGTCTCGACAAGACATCGCGCTTCACCGACTGGTCGCGCCGCCCGCTGAGCGCGGCGCAGAAGGAATATGCGCTGGCCGATGTGACGCATCTGCGTGTGGTCTATGAAAGCCTCGCGCGGCAGATCGCCAAATCGGGGCGTGAACGCTGGGTTGCGGAAGAGCTGGGCATGCTCACCGACCCCGAAACCTACACGATCCGCCCGGCCGAAGCCTGGCAGCGGGTCAAGACTCGCACCACCTCGGGGCGGTTCCTGGCGCTGGTGAAGGCGCTGGCCGAGTTCCGCGAAAGTTATGCGCAAACGAACAATGTGCCTCGTTCACGGGTGATGAAGGACGATGCGCTGCTGGAACTGGCCTCGACCCGGCCGCAGACGCATGAGGAGCTGGGCCGCTCGCGCCTTCTGCTGCGCGAGGGGCGGCGGGGCGACATCGCCGACGGAATCATCGCGGCGGTGAAAGCCGGGCTGGAGATGAAGCCCGAGGATATGCCGAAGCCTGATCTTGCGCGCGAACAGTTGCAGGTCAATCCGGCGCTGGCAGATCTGCTGCGTGTGCTGCTGAAAGCGAAGTCGGAAAGCCTTGGCGTTGCGGCCAAGCTGATCGCCTCTGCCGCCGATCTGGATGCCATCGCCGCGGGCGAACGCGATCTGCCCGCGCTGAAGGGCTGGCGGATGGAAGCCTTCGGAGAGGATGCGCTGCGGCTTTGCAAGGGCGAAATTGCCCTGACCGCACGCGGTAACGAGGTCCGGGTGGTGCGGCTGGGGTGACGCCCGTGCGTATTCTCGTCATGGGCGTTTCCGGATGCGGCAAAAGCCGTTTCGGGGCGGCGCTGGCCACGGCGACGGGTCTGGTGTTCCGCGATGCGGATGACCTGCACCCTGAGGCGAATATTGCGAAAATGGCGCGGGGTGAGCCGCTGTCGGATGACGACCGATGGCCATGGCTTGAGGCCTGTGGCGTGGCATTGGAACCGGGTGGTGTTCTGGCCTGTTCGGCCCTGCGCCGGGCCTATCGGAACCGGCTGCGGGATTTTGCTCCTGACCTGCGGGTGATCCATCTGGCGGCGTCGGAGGCCGAGATTTCCGGGCATCTGCAAGCGCGGCAGGGACATTTCATGCCGCCTGCGCTGCTGGCAAGCCAGTGCGCCACGCTGGAGCCGCCGGGTGCGGAGGAAGGGGCACTGGCGCTGCGGGCGTTCCGTCCCGTCGGGCAGATGGTGGCCGAGGCGCGGAACTGGCTGAAGCTCTGAACGGGGGCGCTTCGCCGGGGGCATCGAGCCCCCGTCAAAGCGGCTGCCGCGGTGCGGATGTCAGCGGCGGCTGGTCATGCCGTTGGTCGCGGCCTGCACGGTGATCGACGTGATCTCCTGCAATTGCCGGGTCGTCAGGAACACCGCGGCCGTGATCTGGCGCGAGCGTGGGGTCGAGACGCCGGCCTGCGTCTTGGGGGCAGACATGCGGAAGTCATAGATGCGGGCACCGTTCTGGTCGTCGCCGCGCTTCACCAGCTCTGCATCCCACCAGCCTTGCGTCGGGGGCAGGGCTGTGGCGCGGATGATCGCACCGCCGGGAGCGGGTTCGACCTTCAGGTCGATGATCTGCTGGGCCAGCGGGCGCGGGTCTTCCGGCTTCTGCGTCACCGGATCGACCGCCACCGTTTCGCTGCGCTTGAACCAGTTGAACGGGTTGAGACGCGACTCGCGCACCGCCCCGCAGGCGGAAACGAACATCACCAGCGCCAGCGCGGCAAGCAGCGGTTTTCTCATCCCATCCCCTTTCGCGCCCGTCTGGCGCCTGATCCGGCCTGACCCTTGGCTAACCCAAGCGCGGGCTTTTGAAAAGCACTCCTCTGGACCTTTCGCGCGCTTCGGCCTAGCTGTGGCCCGATACGGTAAGGAGCACACCATGGCCACCCCCGCCTTTGAAGAGATCGTGGAAACCTTCGAATTCCTTGACGACTGGGAGGACCGCTATCGCCATGTGATCGAACTGGGCAAGGCTTTCCCTGATCTGGACGCGGCCTTTCAGGTGCCTGCCTTCAAGGTGGATGGTTGCGCCAGCCAGGTCTGGCTGCGCCCGATGGTCGAAGGGAAGGGCCCTTCGGCGCGGTTCGATTTTCAGGGCACGTCGGATGCGATGATCGTGCGCGGGCTGATCGCGGTGCTGCACGCGCTTTATGCCGGGCTGACTGCGGCGGAGGTCGGCCAGGTTGATGCGCCTGCCGAACTGGCGCGGCTGGGCCTGAACGAGCATCTGTCGTCGCAGCGGTCGAATGGTGTGCGGGCGATGGTCGAGCGTATCCGCAAGACCGCCGCCACCGCCTGAGGCTCAGCCGATATCCAGCGCCAGCGCGTGAATGCGGGTGGTCAGATCGCCAAGCGCGCGATGGACCGCACGATGACGCTCGACCCGGCCCAGGGCCGCCAGCGCAGGTGCGCGGATGGTCACGTTGAAATGGGTCTCGCCGCCTTCACGCCAGCCGCCATGACCGCGATGTTTCTCACTATCATCCTGAATTTCCAGAACTTCCGGCGCAAAGGCAGCGGTCAGCCTTTCCTCGATTTCGTTACGGACAGACATTTTCAGCGCGCTCCCCCTTCAATCCGGCGCGTAAACATCTAAACTCTCGCCTCCGAGTCGGAAAGGCAGTGTCGGAAAGGCCGTGTAATGCAGAAACCCCCGTTCGAATTCGACATCCGCGTTTCCTCGGACAAGAAGCGCCGCAAGACGGGCCGCCGGGGCATGTCGGGGGCGTTTGAGACGTCGCAGAAGAACTGCGAATATCCGGGCTGTCAGGAGGCAGGTCTTTATCGCGCGCCGAAATCGCCGGACCTGCTGGACGAGTTCTTCTGGTTCTGCAAGGATCACGTTCGGGAATACAATCTGAAGTGGAACTTCTTCAACGGCACCTCGGACGAGGAGTTTCAGAAGTTCCTCGACAAGGCGCGCGTATGGGAGCGGGAAACCAAACCCTTCAGCCAGAAGGATGATGGCCGGGCCTGGGCTCGGCTGGGGGTCAATGACCCCATGGCGATCCTGGGCGAGAAGGGCACGCAGAACCCCGGCAAGGTGCAATCTGCCGTAACGCGCAAGCTGCCTTCGACCGAACGCAAGGCGCTGGAGATCCTTGATGCGCGCGACACCTGGACGCGCACGGAAATCCGCAAGCAATACAAGAGCCTCGTCAAGGATCTTCACCCGGACATGAATGGCGGCAACCGCGATGACGAATCGCGTCTGCAAGAAGTCGTCTGGGCGTGGGAGCAGATCCGCGAAAGCCGCTATTTCCGCGACTGAACGGGCGTTACGGCGGGCAGGCGCCGGATATAGCCGTATTTCAGCAGCCAGATCAGCAGACGATCCACCGTCAGCGGGTTGTATTTATGCGCGCTGGCCAGATCGTCGCGGCTGATGCCGGGGGCACCTGCTGCCGCGATGGCCTCGGCCATGGCGGCGAAGGCTTCGGGCCGTTCGGTGGAGCGGCCCATGCCGGTATAGTTGCGCAGCACCAGCATTTCGGCCACCGGCAGCGGCGGTTGTGGCGTCGCGCTGGCGAAACGCACGCCGGCAAACCCGCCTGCGGCACTTGGATAGCTGGCGAAATAGGCGAAGGGCGAGGGGGCTACGGCAAGTCGCCCGGCAGGCGGGAGGGCCGGAGCTGTGGCGGCGCCCCTGCGCGCGGCAAGCTCGCCCCACAAAGCCTGCATCTGCGGCACGATCACCCGCCAGTCGTACAGCGCTGCGGCGCGGGCCTGTCCGGCGGCTCCCAGCCTGCGGCGCAGATCGGGGTTACCTGCGAGCGACAGGATCGCCTCGACAAGCGCACGGATGTCGATTGCCGTCATCTGCGAGGTCAGCGCGCAATATTGCGGATAGGTGTCGGCGCCACCGAAATGGCGCAGCGCCTCGGATATCGCATGGCCTGGCCCCAGCGTCCGGGTCGGAACACGGATGCCCACATCGGGCGTCACCGTATCGCGCATGCCGTCCCAGTCCGACACCAGAACCGGCAGGCCTGCCGCCATCGCCTCGATCGGGGCAAGGCCGAAGGTTTCCTGGATATTGTCGATCGGGAAGGTGAAGACATCGGCACCGGACAGTGCCGCGCGCCGTTCAGCCGCATCGGCCCCGTCGAGCACCAGAAAGCCCACATCGGGCATCAACCGCGCGGCCCCTTCTTCGAACACCTTGCGGGAAAACGCATCGCGGAAGATCCCGCACAGCGCCAGATGCAGCTTCTGCCGGGGGCCCAGCCGTCGCTGCGCCTCGGCCAGCGCGATATAGAGCGGCAGGGGGTCGAACTTCTCATAAGGGGTCAGGCGGGCGATGCAGGTGAACACCGTATCCGCCGCACCCGCGCCAAGCCGCGCACGCAACGCGGCGCCGGCGGCCGCATCCGGGGCAAAGGCGCCACAGTCGATCCCCAGCGGGATGACGGGAAGCTGCGGGCGGGGCGGCGGGTTGGTCATGAACCGTGCCTTCGCATGGGCGTCGATCATGTCCATCTGCGTGAGAACCGCCGACTGCACGGCGCGGGAGGTGCAGATGACCGCATCCCATTCCATCTGCGGCGCCATGCGCAGATCGAAAAAGCCCTGCATCACGCCCCGGGTAGATATGGTATGGGTGATGCCACAGATCGACCAGCTTGCATCCCCATGCGGCGCACGGCGCCAGCATTCGCCAGCGAAATTGGGGCTGGGAAAGAACAGCGTCCCGGGCTCGGCCAGGCGCTGCGGGCTGCGCAGGGGCAGGTGCTGAACCGTCATGCCGGGCCGTTCCTCACCCGCGAGCCGGGTGAACAGCGCCTGATCGGCGGGCTTCGGCGTAAACGACATCAGTGCGGGTGCATCCGCATGGCGGAAAAAGCCCCGAATGAAGCTTTCCCCCGCCACCCGACGGCCATTGATGCCCTTGGCGCCGGGGTCATAGCCGTCGGCGGCAAAATAGATTGCCGCATTGGGCGCAAGATCGGTCATCGGCGGGTCATCCACAGCCAGGGCGTCGGCGAAGACCGCCATTCCCACAGCAGAATCAGCCTGTCCATATCTGACAGCCGCTCCGCCCAGTCCGGCAGAGCGTCATCAGCCAGATGGCGCCCGATCTGCCGGATCTCATGGCTGACGCTGAACCGGCGGTGCAGCAGGTCAAGCGTGCCGGGCTTCATGCCTTCGTGCACCTCGACCAGCAGATCAGCGCCGCGCAGGGCAGGGGCCGACTCGGGGTCCAGCAACTCGGCTTCGGCGCCCTCGATATCGCAGATGATCACGCAATCGCCCGCAGGGAGGTGGCACAGATCGTCATGGGTCAGGACGCCGCCGATCTTCACGCGGTCTGACACGCCGTTCAGGGTCGCAAGCTCGGCGCAAAGGGCCCTTGCGCGCGGATCGCCGTCATGGGCGAGGATCCGGGCGTCGGGCAGGCGCCGGGCCAGCCCGACGGCGTAATAACCCTCCGCCGCACCGATATCGACCACCAGACCATATCGCCGCGCCACGATCTCTTCGATCACCGGGGCAAGCCCGGCTTCGTAAACACCCAGTAACCGCGCGAGACGCGCCCCTTCGGAGGCGCGGACCGTGTAGGTCATGCCCGCAAAGGGGCCTGCGGGAATCTGCTGCGGCAGGCGGCGTGCAAGCGCGCCCTCCAGCCAGCCCGCCCGCCATTTCGCGAGCAGCCGCAGGGCCTGGTTCAACTCGCGGTCTCCGGCGTCAGGGCCAGCAAGCCGCTGTACTTCGGTCGCCACGCGGCGCACCAGATCGTCGTTCCGGGAAGACATGCCCGAACCTCGCCACTCAGGCGGGCTTTTGCCGCCTTTCGGGCCAAGGTTAGCCGTCACCCGCCCGCCGGGCCAGCGTTTTCTGGGCCTTACGCGGGCTGGAAGCGCAGAGCCGCGCCATTGATGCAGTGCCGTTTGCCGGTGGGCGGCGGGCCGTCGTCGAACACATGGCCCAGATGCCCGCCGCAATTGGCGCAATGTTCTTCGATCCGCCGCATAAAGAACCGGCTGTCTTCGCGGTTGCCCACCGCGCCCGGCAGCGCGGCAGTGAACGAGGGCCAGCCGGTGCCGCTGTCGAACTTCGTACTCGATGCATAAAGCTCCTGGTCGCAGCCCGCGCAATGGAAGGTGCCGCGGCGCTTCTCGTCATTCAGCGGCGAGGTGAAGGCACGCTCGGTCGCCTCGTGACGCAGCACGTCATAGGCCAGCGGCGACAGTCGTGCGCGCCATTCCGCATCGGAAAGCGTGAAGGGAAATTCGCCCGCGGCCAATGCCGGGCGTGTGGCGAGCAGCGCCAGCGCGCTGCCGAGAAGGGTTCTGCGGTGCATGATGTCCTCCATGGTCCTGTATGACCATACGCAGGCAGCAGGCCGGATGTTTCACACTTCACGCAAATGCGACCAGGGCGGCCAAAAGCGCCACCCTGTCGCGCCGCCGATGCAGCCGATTGTGTCGGGGACAAGCCTTGCCCTTGCAGCGGGGGGCGATATGTTCCACAAAACCACGGATACGAACCCGCACCCCGCGCCCGGGGTGCCTGATGCGATGGCGGACGGAATGCTGGATCAAGTTGCGAAACCCACCGAAGAAATCTCTGTGCGGGATGTCTTCGGGATCGACACCGACATGAAGGTCAAGGGCTTTGCCGAGCGCTCCGACCGCGTGCCCGAGATTGACCCGACCTATAAATTCGACCCTGACACGACGCTGGCGATCCTCGCGGGCTTTGCCTACAACCGCCGCGTGATGATTCAAGGTTATCACGGCACCGGGAAATCGACCCATATCGAACAGGTGGCGGCGCGGCTGAACTGGCCCTGCGTGCGCGTGAACCTCGACAGCCACATCAGCCGGATCGACCTGATCGGCAAGGATGCGATCAAGCTGCGCGACGGCAAACAGGTGACCGAATTCCACGAGGGCATCCTGCCCTGGGCCTTGCGCAATCCCGTCGCCATCGTTTTCGACGAATATGATGCGGGCCGGGCGGATGTGATGTTCGTCATTCAGCGCGTGCTGGAACATGACGGCAAGCTGACCCTGCTCGATCAGAACGAGATCATCACCCCGCACCCGTCCTTCCGCCTGTTCGCCACCGCGAATACCGTGGGTCTGGGCGATACGACCGGGCTTTACCATGGTGTGCAGCAGATCAACCAGGCGCAGATGGACCGCTGGAGCCTCGTGGCCACGCTGAACTACCTCAGCCATGATGCCGAGGCGGCGATCGTGCTGGCCAAGAATGCGCATTACAACACCGAGAAGGGCCGCAAGACCATCAGCCAGATGGTGACGGTGGCCGACCTGACCCGGACCGCCTTCATGAATGGCGATCTTTCCACCGTCATGTCGCCGCGCACCGTGCTGAACTGGGCCGAAAACGCCCGCATCTTCCACAATGTCGGCTATGCCTTCCGGCTGTCCTTCCTGAACAAATGTGACGAGCTGGAGCGCCAGACCGTCGCCGAATTCTACCAGCGCTGCTTCGGCGAGGAACTGCCGGAAAGCGCCGCCTCGATGGCGATGAAGTGAACCGTCGCAGGGGGGCGCTCGCGCCCCCCTCGGCCTGCGGCCTCACCCCCCCGAGGATATTTCCGGACAGAAAATGAGGCGGTGGCTCGCCGATTTTCTGTCCGGAAATATCCTCGGGGGGAGCTTCCCGAAGGGAAGCGCGGGGGGCAGACAGCCCCCCGTCTTTGGGGGCAACATCCGACCCGGAGCGCGCGCGACATGACCAAACCCGCTGACAACCCCGCCGATCCGTTCAAGAAGGCTCTGGCCGAGGCCACCAAGACCATGGCCGATGACCCGGAGATGACGGTCAGCTATTCCGTCGATCCTTCGGGCATGACCAAGGATGGCATGCGCCTGCCGCAGGTCAGCCGCCGCATGACCCGCGACGAGGTGATGATGGCGCGCGGCACCGCCGATGCGCTGGCGCTGCGGCGGCGTCACCATGATGAAGGGGTGGCCGCGAAATACGCCCCGCCCGGCGGCATCGCGCGCGAGATATATGAGGCAATGGAAACCGCGCGGGCCGAGGCGCTGGGTGCGCGCGCCATGCCCGGCACGGCGGTGAATATTGCCCACAAGCTTGGCCACGAGGCCGAGCGCAAGGGTTATGGCCAGATCACACAGGCCGCCGACGCGCCGCTGTCTGTCGCGGCGGGCTATCTGGTGCGGCATCTGGCAACCGGCCAGCCGCTGCCCGCCGCCGCGGCGAATGTGATGAACCTTTGGCGCGGTTTCATCGAACAGCAGGCGGGCGGGGCGCTGGACGACCTCGACGCCGCGCTGGCGGATCAGTCAGCCTTCGCGCGTCTGGCGCGGCAGGTGATCTCGGATCTTGGTTATGGCGACCAGTTGGGCGACGACCCGGACGCCGATGACATGGATGACGAGGCGCAGGACGAGGCGCAGGAGGACGAGGACAACGCCGAGAGCACTGGCGAGGACAGTCAGGAGGAGGAGGCCGAGGCCGAACCCGAGCGCAGCCAGGAAGACAGCCAGGACCAGAGCCAGGCCCAGGTCTCGATGGATGACAATGCGGACATGGAGCAGTCGGAAGAAGCCGAACTGCCCGAGGGCGAGGCGCCGCAGGAACCGCCGCCGCCGGCGCCCTATTCCGATGCTGACCCGAATTACACTGTCTACACCCAGGAATTCGACGAGGAAATCCGCGCCGAGGATCTGGCCGAGGCGGCAGAGCTGGAACGCCTGCGCGCCTATCTGGACCAGCAGCTTGAACCGCTGAAAGGTGCGGTCAGCCGACTGGCCAACAAGCTTCAACGCCGGCTTCAGGCGCAGCAGAACCGTTCATGGCTGTTCGATCTTGAGGAAGGCACGCTGGATGCAGGCCGTCTGGCGCGGGTGGTGGCGAACCCCACCACGCCGCTGTCGTTCAAGCAGGAGAAGGATACCGAGTTCCGCGATACCTGCGTGACGTTGCTTCTGGACAATTCCGGCTCCATGCGCGGGCGGCCGATCTCGATTGCCGCGATCTGTGCCGATGTGCTGGCCCGCACGCTGGAACGCTGCGGCGTGAAGGTCGAAATCCTCGGCTTCACCACGCGGGCTTGGAAGGGCGGGCAGAGCCGGGAGAAATGGCTGGCGGCGGGACGTCCGCAACAGCCGGGTCGTCTGAACGACCTGCGCCATATCATCTATAAATCTGCCGATGCCCCCTGGCGTCGGGCGCGGCCCAATCTGGGGCTGATGATGAAAGAGGGGCTTCTGAAAGAGAACATTGACGGCGAGGCGCTGGAATGGGCGCACCGTCGCATGGCCTCGCGGCCCGAAGCGCGCAAAATCCTCATGGTGATCTCGGACGGCGCGCCGGTGGATGATTCCACCCTTTCGGTGAACCCTGCCAGCTTCCTTGAAAAGCATCTGCGCGATGTGATCGCCATGGTGGAAAAGCGCAAACAGGTGGAACTGATCGCCATCGGCATCGGCCATGACGTGACGCGCTATTACCAGCGCGCGGTCACGATCACCGATGTGGAACAGCTTGCCGGCGCGATGACCGAACAGCTGGCCGGGTTGTTTGACACCGACCCGCGCAAGCGGGCGCGGGTTCTGGGGATGCGCAAGGTCGGCTGACGGGGCGGTGCGGGGGCTCGCCTCCTTTGCGCCCGTGCCGGGCGCATTCACCCCGAGGATATTTGAGCCAAGGGAAAGAGGCGGGCATGTTTCAGGATTTCACGTCGCAGGCAGACCCGTCTCAGGGGGCGGCGCGGCTGGCGACGCTGCGGAGCAGGCTGGCGGCGGAGGGGCTTTCTGGCTTTCTGGTGCCGCGCGCCGACGCCCACCAAGGCGAATATGTCGCGGCGCGGGATGAGCGGCTGTCCTGGCTCACCGGCTTTACCGGCTCGGCCGGCTTCTGCATTGTGCTGCCCGATCTGGCGGGTGTTTTCGTTGACGGCCGCTACCGCACGCAGGTCCGCGCGCAGGTCGATCTGGCGGTGTTCACGCCGGTGAACTGGCCTGAGGTGAAGCCGGGCGAATGGATCGTTGAAAATCTGACTGAAGGCGTGATCGGCTTCGACCCCTGGCTGCATGCGGCAGACGAGATTGCGAAGCTTGAAACCGCACTGGCAGGCAGCGGAGTTATCCTGCGGCCCTGCGCCAATATGGTCGATGCGATCTGGCCCGATCAGCCTGAGCCACCGCAGGGGCGTGCCTTCCTGCATCCCGAGGCTTTGGCCGGGGAAAGCAGCGCCTCGAAACGGGCGCGGCTGGCGGAGGGGTTGCGTGCGGCGGGCCAGCGCGCGGCCGTCATTACTCTGCCCGACAGCCTGTGCTGGCTTCTGAACCTGCGCGGGGCCGATGTGCCGCGCAATCCGGTGCTACATGGCTTTGCGGTGCTGCATGACGACGGGCGGGTGACGCTTTATGCCGATCCGGCGAAGTTCGACGCGGAAACCCGCGCGGGTCTGGGTGATCATGTGACCCTGCGCCCGGTCGCGGCCTTTGTGCCGGGCCTGCACAGCCTGCCCGGCCCGGTGCGGATCGACCCGGCCAGCGCGCCGGTCGCGGTGGCGCAGGAACTGGAGGATGCGGGCGTTGCGGTGGCGACCGGCGACGACCCCTGCGCGCTGCCGAAAGCCTGCAAGAACCCGGTTGAAATCGCGGCGACCCGTGCCGCCCATCTGCGCGATGGCGCTGCCATGGTGCGTTTTCTCGCTTGGCTGGATGCCACTGCGCCGCAGGGCGGGCTGACCGAGATTGCTGCGGTCGAGGCGCTGGAAGGTTTCCGGCGCGAAAGCAACCAGCTGCATGACCTGTCGTTCGACACGATCAGCGGGACGGGGCCGAATGGTGCCATCATTCATTACCGGGTGACCGAGGCCACCAATCGTGCAGTGGCACCCGGCGATCTGCTGCTGGTCGACAGCGGCGGGCAATATCTGGACGGCACGACCGACATCACCCGGACTATCGCCATCGGCGCGCCGTCAGAACCTGACGCGCGCGACTGCTATACCCGCGTGTTGCAAGGTATGATCGCCGTGGCGCGCACGCGGTTCCCGAAGGGGTTGGCCGGGCGTGATCTGGATGCGCTGGCCCGTGCGCCGCTCTGGCTTGCGGGCTACGACTATGACCACGGCACGGGGCATGGCGTCGGCGCCTTCCTCTCAGTCCACGAGGGGCCGCAGCGGATTTCGCGGCTCTCCACCGTGCCGCTGGTGCCCGGCATGATCCTGTCGGACGAGCCGGGCTATTATCGTGAGGGTGCCTTTGGCATCCGGCTCGAAAACCTGATCGTGGTGCGGGAGGCGCCGCCGCTGGGTGACCACCGCGCGCAATATGATTTCGAGACGCTGACCTTCGTGCCCTTCGACCGGCGGCTGATCCTGCCGGACATGCTGTCAGCAAGTGAACGCGGCTGGCTAGACAGCTATCATGCCGGGGTTCTGGCGAAGATCGGGCCGCTGGTTGAGGGGGCCACGCTGGAGTGGCTGAAAGCCGCCTGCGCACCGCTCTGACCGCCGCGCTTCTGTCAGAGCTTGCCTGAGTATTTGGGCAAGGAGCAAACAGCAGAGCTTTTGCGGGAGCGGCAAAACGGCGCGCGACCGGCTCTCTTGCTTCTTGTACAAATACTCAAAAAGACGTCCCTGCCGGGAGCGCGGCAGGGACGGTGCGCCCTCAGCGGGCCTTGGCCTCCAGTCGGCGGCCATGCAGTACGGGTTCGGTATAGCCCGAAGGCTGGCCGCAGCCTTCGAATACCAGATCGCAGGCGGCCTTGAAGGCCGGGCCATCGAATCCGGGCGCCATCGGGCGATAGGCAGGGTCGGTGGCGTTCTGGCGGTCTACCACGGCGGCCATCTTGCGCATCGCCTCCATCACCTGCGCCTGCGAGATGACGCCGTGATGCAGCCAGTTGGCAAGCGCCTGGCTGGAGATACGACAGGTGGCGCGGTCTTCCATCAGGCCGACATCATGGATGTCGGGCACCTTGGAGCAGCCCACCCCCTGATCAACCCAGCGCACGACATAGCCCAGGATACCCTGCGCGTTGTTCTCGATCTCGGCCGTGATTTCGGCTTCGGACCAGTTGGCGCCTTGCGCGAGCGGGATGGTCAGCAGGTCGCGCAAGGTGCCGCGCGGGCCGCCTTTGGCAATCGCATCCTGCCGGGCCAGCACATTGACGCGATGGTAATGGGTTGCGTGCAGCGTGGCAGCGGTGGGCGAGGGCACCCAGGCGCAATTTGCCCCGGCCTGAGGATGGGCGATCTTCTGTTCCAGCATGGCGGCCATCAGATCGGGTGCCGCCCACATGCCCTTGCCGATCTGCGCGCGGCCACGCAGCCCGCAGGCAAGACCGATATCGACATTGCGGTCCTCATAGCTTTTGATCCAGGCGGTGTGTTTCATCTCGCCCTTGCGGACCATTGGCCCGGCCTCCATCGAGGTGTGGATCTCGTCGCCGGTGCGGTCCAGAAAGCCGGTATTGATGAAGGCCACGCGGGATTTCGCGGCGCGGATACATTCCTTCAGGTTCGCACTGGTGCGGCGCTCTTCGTCCATGATCCCGAGCTTCACGGTATTGCGTGGAAGGCCCAGCGTATCTTCCACAAGGTCAAAGATTTCCGAGGCGAAGGCCACTTCTCCGGGGCCATGCATCTTGGGTTTCACCACATAGACCGAGCCGGTGACGGAGTTGCGCACGCCCGTGGTCTTCTTCAGGTCGTGCATCGCGCAAAGCGTGGTGACGAAGGCATCCATGATGCCCTCGGGCACTTCGGCGCCTTCGGCATCAAGGATGGCGGGGTTGGTCATCAGATGGCCGACGTTGCGCACCAGCATCAGGGCGCGGCCCTTCACCGCCAGCGGCGTGCCATCCGCGCCGGTCCAGTTGGCATCGGGGCGCAGGCTGCGGGTGAAGGTCTGGCCGCCCTTGCTGACCTCTTCGGTCAGCGTGCCGGTCATCAGGCCCAGCCAGTTAGCGTAGGCCACCACCTTGTCGGCGGCATCCACCGCCGCCACGCTGTCCTCGCAATCCATGATCGCGGAGAGGGCGCTTTCCAGCCAGATGTCGGAAATATGTGCGGCATCCGAAGCGCCGATGGCGGAACGGTCATCCATGACCACTTCGATCAGCAACCCATTGTTGCGCAGCAGAAATTGTTGCGGTGCGCGGGCATCGCCCATATGGGCCGCGAATTGTGCCGGGTCTGCCAGCGCCCTGTCGCCCTGAGCGGTCCGGACCACCAGCGCGCCACTCTCAACGGCGAATCCGCGCGCATCCTTCCAGCTGGCGCCAGCCAGCGGCACAGCGCTGTCGAGGAAATCGCGGGCCCAGGCAATGACGCGGGCGCCGCGTGCGGGGTCATAGCCTTTACCGGAGGGCAGATCCCCCAACGCATCGGTGCCGTAAAGCGCGTCGTAAAGGCTGCCCCACCGGGCATTGGCGGCATTCAGCGCGTAGCGCGCGTTCATCACCGGCACCACCAGTTGCGGGCCGGGAATCCTGGCAATCTCGGGGTCGACATTGGCGGTTTCAATGCTGAAATCCGGGCCTTCGGGCACCAGATAGCCGATCTCGCGCAGGAAGGTTTCATAAGCGTCGGCATCAAAGGGCTGGCCGCGCCGGCTCTTGTGCCAGTCGTCGATACTGGCTTGCAGCGCGGCGCGTTTGTCCAGCAGGGCGCGGTTCTTCGGGCCAAGCGAGGCTATCGCGGCGGCAAGGCCGCTCCAGAAGGTATCGGCGCTGACGCCGGTGCCGGGCAGGGCGCGGGTTTCGATGAAATCCGCCAGTTCGCGATCCACCTGAAGTCCGTTCTTGGTCATCCGTCCGATCATTTCCGACTCCCCGCTCTGTTCGGTCGCGAGGATGCGGAAAAACCGCCGTCCGGGCAACCGAAGCCGACACTGGATTTGAAAGCTCAGGCGAAAAACACTTGTCGGGCTTTCTTGATAAACGGATTCCGGGGGCACTGCCTGCTCAAAGATCGAAGCAAAGCTGACCGCCTTGTGGTGAGCGGCTGCCTTCGATCAGGGCGGAGAGAGTGGGGCGGAGGCGGCGGGGCGGTGGGGTTCCGCAAGCGCGGCGGCTGGCCGTCAGCCGGTCGCGGGCGTCACGGGCGGCGCTGACGGGGTCGACCACCGGCTCGGGGTAGCGACGGCCCAGCAGACCGGGGGCACCGGACCATTTCCATGGCTCTTGCAGCAACGCATCGGGGACGGGGGCGAGTTCGGGCAGCCAACGCCGGGTGAAACTGCCGTCGGGGTCCAGAGTCTGACCCAGCCGCACCGGGTTGCAGATGCGTGGCGGAACCTCCGCCAGCCCGGCGTGGCGCCGGACCTGCGCCCAATGGATTGAGGGGGTATAATCGGTCAACCGCCGGGCCAGCGCCTCGCCCGCTGATCTGGAATCCAGCGACAGGTGGTGCAGGGCGCAACCCAAAACCATCGACCGCGCGGCATGAGGCAGCCAGCCGGTCGCGTTCAGATAGCGCAGGCAGGCATCCAGATAGGGCAGGCCGGTTTCTCCGGCCCCCCATGCCGCCAGCCGCGCAGCATCGCTTTCGGCGCTGCGACGGGGAAAAGCCTCGGCGCTGCGCATCGCAGTCGCGCGCGCCAGCAGCCGGCACTGCGTGGCCCGCAGGCCGGATGCCATCTGCGGCAGCGGGCGATCTGTCAGCCGCGCGTCGATAGCGGTGATGACTTCGGACGCCGACAGGGTGCCGAAGGCCAGATGGGCCGAAAGACGCGGGCTCGCCCGCTCGGCCCCGGCGGGCGTCACCTGCGCCGGGAGTCCTGGCGCGGCCCGGCTGGTCAGAAAACTTTCCAGGACTGCCAGCGCCGCGCTGCGCCCGCCGGGTTGTCGGTGCGGGCAGGGGTCATCCGCCAGCCGCAACGCGCGGGCCAAGGGGAGTGCGCCGGTTGACACGCCGTCGATCCCGCGCGCGGTCAGCGGCGCTGCCGGGGTATCGGCGG
>NZ_LJSC01000046.1:42341-47463 GCF_001303875.1 Gemmobacter sp. LW-1
GCGCGCGCCCATTCCGCCACTCGCGATTCGGCTGCACTGCCCGCCTGCTGTGTCACGATTTCGGTGATACGATGGGCGCGGACCAGACGCTCCATCACCGGGACCGGATCGCCGACCCGGATCGCCAGCGGAAGCTCCAGTGCCGCCAGCGCCGCGGCCAGATCCTTCAGGCTTTCGCTGCAGAAGGCCCAGTGGCGGGCAGAGCGATCCGGGCTTGCCCAATGATCGGGGTCCACCACATAAAGCGGCAGAACCGGACCGCGCGCGGCGGCGAAAGCCAGCGCCGGGTGATCTTCTGCCCGCAGATCCTGATTGAACCAGACGAGAACATTCATGGAACATTTCTAGCCTGCCTGTTCTGCGCCGTCAAATGCGGCGAAGCTCAGGCGGCCATCCGGCGCAGCACGCGGGTCAGGATCGCCGCGACGGCGACATGAGCGGGTGAGGGGCTGCGGTCGCGGGCACGCAGCAGTGCCACCTCGCGCGCGATATCGGGGGCGGTCAATGCGCGTGCCACGATGGGGCGGCCATGCACCGCCGCTTTGGCATAGGCGGGCAGCACCGCAATCAGCCCCGCCTGTTCCACCAGTGCCAGCGCGGTATGGATCTGATGCACCTCCAGCGCCGGACGGAACGGCTGGCCCGCGCTTTCATAGCCGACTTCGGTGAGCAGTCGCAGCCCGCTTTCGCGTGTCAGCGCCACCTGCGGCTGGCCCGCGATCTGCGTCCAGGTCAGGTCCGGCTGGCTGGCAAGGGCATGATCGGTGGCCAGAAACACCATCAGTCGGTCGCGCAGCACCGGCGTCACCACCACGCCCTCCTCTCCGGGCTGGAAAGTGCCAAGCCCCAGATCGGCCCGCCCGTTGCGCACTTGCCCGACAATCGCATCGGTGCCCAGATCCTCGACCCGCAGCGACAGGTCGGGATGGTGCGCGGCGGTTTCGCGGATCACGGCGGGCAGCACGGCGGCCGCCAGCAGCGGCGGCGCCGCAATCCGCAGCCGCCCGCGCCGCAACTGGCCCAGATCCTGCACATTGCTGACCGCGCGGTCGAGTTCCGTCAGCACCACGAAGGCTGAGGCGGCAAAGGCCTCGCCCGCCTCGGTCAGGTCGACGCGGCGGGTCGTGCGGTCGAACAACCGCGCACCCAAGCCGGTTTCCAGATCGCGGATCGCCTGGCTCAGGGCCGGTTGTGTGGTGTTCATCCGCTCGGCGGCACGGGAAAAGCTGCCAAGCTCCGCCACCGCCTGAAAGCATTCGATCTGTCGCACGCTGGGCTTCATCGCATGTCCCCTGGCTTATGAAAGCCCTGTATACATGCGATGAAGCCAATGGCCAATCAGGCGCCGTAGGGCAGCCAGATGGTTTTCACCTGTACGGCGCGGTGCAGGAACTCGCGCCCCTGTCCCTGCGCCGGGTCCAGCCAGTCGCGGGTCAGGCCCTGATCGGTCCAGACCGGCTTCAGGTTCCCGGCGCTCGCGGTTTCCACCATCGCCACGCCACTGGCCGAGCCGCAATACCACAGCGCCGCCACATCGTCATGTTCGGCCAGCGTTTTCGCCAGTTCGTCGCGGGCGCCGGTCAACAGGTTCACCACGCCACCCGGAATGTCCGAGGTTTCCAGCACCTGATAAAGCCGCGTCGCAATCAGCGGGTGGCTTTGCGAGGCGACGGCCACCACGCGGTTGCCCATGGCGATGGCGGGCAGGATCAGCGACATCAGGCCCAGAAGTGGCGCCTCGTCGGGGGCGATCAGGCCCATGGTGCCGAAGGGTTCGTTCACTGTCAGGGTGACATGGTTTGATTTGGTGGCCGTCACTGCGCCGTCGAACTTGTCGGCCTGCGCCGCGTACCAGAAGGCGCGGCGCAGCGTCGCTGCAACCTCCTCGGCCGGTTTCGGGGTGCCACAAGCGGCCAGCGCGGCGGTGAATTCCTCGGCCCGCTGCGACAGGTTCTCGGCCAGGAAATACAGCACCTGTGCACGGTTATGGGCAGTCACGCCGCCCCAGCCGCTGGCCTTGCCCGCAGCCTCCACCGCGTTGCGCACATCCTTGCGGTTGGCCAAGGCGGCCTGACCCAGCGCCACGCCGCCCTTGCCGGTGGCGGTATAGCTTTGTCCGCCATCCGCCCGTGTCTGCTTGCCGCCGATATAAAGCTTCGCCGTGACGTCGATGCCCGCGCGGTCAGCCTTGCCCGCGTGGGGGGCCACGCCGGACAGCGGCGCCGGATCTGGGCGCGGCTTGCCCGGCCGCGCGGGGGCGGCGAGGTATTCGCGCATCCCTGCGCGGCCGCCCTCGCGCCCGTAACCGCTTTCGCGGTAGCCGCCGAAGGGGGCGCCCGCGTCGAAGATATTGGTGGCATTGATCCAGACCACGCCCGCCTTGACCTTGGCTGCGACCTCGATCGCCCGGTCGATGTTCTGCGACCAGACCGAGGCGGCGAGGCCATAGCGCGTGTCATTGGCGAGCGTGATGGCCTCGTCCGGGGTGCGGAAGGTCAGGGTGGTGGCGACGGGGCCGAAGATCTCGGTCTGGCTGATGGTGTGGGCGGGAGCGGTGCCGGTCAGGAAGCCCGGCGCGCAGAAGGCGCCCTGCGCGGGCATCTGCGCCGGCGCGCGATGCAGGGTCGCGCCCTCTGCCTCCGCCTGCGCCAGCAGACCGTGGATGCGTGCCAACTGCTTGCGCGACACCACGGCGCCGACATCCATGGTCTTGTCCAGCGGATCGCCGATGCGCAGCGTCGCCATCCGCTTTCGCAGCCTGTCGAAGAAGCGTGGCGCCACGCCTTCCTGAACCAGAATGCGGGAACCGGCGCAGCAGACCTCGCCCTGATTGAACCAGATCGCATCGACCACGCCTTCGACAGCGGCGTCCAGATCGGCATCCTCGAACACGATGAAGGGCGATTTTCCACCCAGTTCCAGCGACAGTTTCTTGCCCGAACCGGCGATCTGGCGCCGGATTACCCGGCCCACCTCGGTCGAGCCGGTGAAGGCCACCTTGGCCACGCCCTCATGCCCCGCAATCAGGGCGCCGGTAGCCCCGTCGCCGTTCACGATGTTCAGAACGCCGGGCGGCAGGCCGATCTCGGCGCAGATCTCCGCGAAAGCAAAGGCCGTCAGCGGCGTCAGATCGGCGGGTTTCAGCACGACGGTATTGCCCGCCGCCAAAGCGGGGGCCACCTTCCACGCCAGCATCAGCAGCGGGAAGTTCCAGGGGATGATCTGGCCGCAGGCCCCCAGTGCCGTATGGCCCGGAAATTCATCCGCCATCAGCTCGGCCCAGCCCGCGTGGTGATAGAAATGCCGCGCGACCAGTGGCACGTCGATGTCGCGGCTTTCGCGGATGGTCTTGCCGTTGTCCAGTGTCTCCAGCACCGAGAGGAAGCGTTCGCGCTTCTGCACATGGCGGGCGAGGGCGTAAAGGTAGCGCGCCCGGTCATGCCCCGGCAGGGCCGCCCATTTGGGGAAGGCCGCGCGGGCGGCCTGCACCGCCGCATCCACCTCGGCGACCGTGCCAAGCCCCAGGCGGGTCAGTACCGCATCGGTCGCGGGGTTCACCACCTCCACCGTCTCGCCCTCGGGCGCGGTGAAGCGGCCGTTGATGAAATGGCCGATGACGGGGCGGGCCGCGATCCAGGCCAGTGCGTCACTCGCGGATTCGGGGGCGGGGCCGTAATCCATGGTCTGCATGAGATCCTTGATGGTCATGGTCTTCTCCTCAGGCCAGCGCATGCCTGTTGGCGGCCGAGTAGCGGCCCGTCACATGATGTTCCAGCTGACGTTCAATATCGCCCAGCATGGACGAGGCACCGATGCGGAACAGATCGGGCATGCACCAGCGGCTGCCCATTTCCTCTTTCATCAGGATCAGCCAGTTCATCGCATCCTTCGCGGTTTTCAGCCCGCCCGCAGGCTTGAAGCCCACCCACTGGCCCGTGCGGTCGCCAAAGTCGCGCAGCGCCCGCACCATGGTCAGCGAGACGGGTAGGGTGGCGTTCACCTCTTCCTTGCCGGTCGAGGTCTTGATGAAATCGGCGCCCGCCTGCATCGCGACCATGCTGGCCTTGTAGACATTGGTCAGGGTTTTCAGATCGCCTGTGGCCAGGATCGCCTTCATATGCGCGTCGCCGCAAGCCTCGCGCATCTGGCGGATTTCATCGTAAAGCGCCGCCCAGTTGCCGGTCAGCGCCTGTTCGCGGGTGATCACGATGTCAATCTCCGCCGCGCCCTGATCGACGGCATAACGGATTTCCGCCAGTCGCAGCGGCAGCGGCGTCAGCCCGGCGGGAAAGCCGGTGGCGACCGAGGCGACGGGGATGCCCGAGCCATCGAGCGCTTTCACCGCATGGGGCACCATCGTGGGATAGACGCAGACCGCGCCGACGGTCAGCATCTCAAGACCCAGCGCCGCCAGCAGATCGGGGCGCAGCGGCTGCCGCGCCTTGGCGCAAAGCCGCTGCACGCGTCCGGCGGTGTCATCGCCTGCCAGTGTCGTCAGGTCGATGCAGGTGATGGCGCGGGCAAGCCATGCCGCCTGATGATCCTTCTTCACGGTCCGGCGGCCAGGCAGGCTGGCGGCGCGGCGTTCGGCGGCGGATCGGTTGACGCTGACATTTTCGAACCATTCCGGGGTGAATTCCGTGCCGGTCATCCGGGGGAACGTGCCGTTTTCACTCATTCGGGGTCTCCAGCAGGAAATGGGCGGTGACGTCGTCAGTCACGAGGACCGAGACATATCCGGCCTGCAAGGCGGCGCGGGCGATGGCGTGTTTTTCCGCCCCCGCCACAAGGGCCAGACGATGTTCGGCATGGGGCAGGCGGTGCAGTGGCAGGCCCAGCGTACGGGCATCCAGCGCCGCATCGACCGGCTGCCCCGCCGCATCGACGAAACGGCCAAGGATGTCGCCCACCGCGCCGTGGGCGCGCAGCGTGTCGATTTCAGCGGGGCTGAGGTAGCCCTGCGCGCAAAGGGCAGACCGATGCGAGACGCCGCCCATCGAAAAGGCCACCAACGATGCGTCCCCGGCGCGTGCCATGGCGCGGGCGATCACCGGATCGGCCTCCAGCGCGCGGCAGGTCGAGGGCTGGCCAAGGATCGCGGGCACCGGCAGCAGCGTGGCGC
>NZ_LJSC01000047.1:0-83804 GCF_001303875.1 Gemmobacter sp. LW-1
CAGCGTGGCGCGGGCGGCGGTGACGGCCGCTGCCAGCGTGACACGGGCCTCGGCTTTGGCGGCCTCCAGCGCGGCTGCGGCGCGGGCCTCGGCGGTGATCGTCCTGCTCCAGTCGATCATTGTGCGGCCTCCTCAGGGTTATAGCCCGGCAACAGGATCGGCCCGTCTGCGGTGACGAGGATCGGCTCGGGATGGGTGACCACCCGCGATTCAGGCGGTGCGGGCCACGGAATCGGGCCATGCGGCAGGAGCAGGGTCAGATGGATCACCCCGTCGATGCGGGTGACCTCCGAGGCCAGCCAGTCGCAATTCACCGCTTCACGCGGCAGGACGGCGCCCTCGGGCAGGCATCGCCGATCAGCAGCCGTTGCAGCCCCTCACCCGAGAAGAGCTCGATGAACTGCTCGCGGCTCACGAGGCCCGAGGTCTGGGTGCCGCCCTTGATCGCATTGACGATGATCGGGTGCGAGGACAGCTTCGACCAGACCGGCCGCCCCATCACCCAGGTATTCGGGCGATAGACCAGCGTCGATTCCTGCCCGGTCTTCAGCGCGGTGATCGGGTCCGAATTGGCGTAATCCGACCATTGCGAGCTGCCCGACAGCGTGACCCGCTTGTCGGCGGCATAGGTGTTGAGGTTGTGGACCAGCCCCGCCACCCGCACCTCGCGGATGTTCTGCAGCACATCGGTCAGCATCTCGACCGCATGGCTCTCCGGGTCGATGGCCGACAGGCCCCGGGCGCGGGCATTGGCGGCGGCCTCGACATCGGAATGCACGATGGGCGCATCGAAGCCGTAATCCTCGACGGCGGATTCCTTCTCCTCGCCGGTGAACTCCAGCTGCTGCACGCGACCCTTGCGGCCGACCCGGCCGTCAGGAATGGCGAAGGCATCGGCCAGCGGATATTCGGTCCATTTGAATATCTCGCCGCCGACCGTCTGACGCGGCAGAACCTCGTCGGCGATATAGGTGATCGACGGGTTGCGATAGCCGACCGAGATGGCGGTCAGGACGGGATCGACGGTAAACGGGCGTTTCGGGGCCATGGGTTACTCCTCTCAGGCGCGGTCGAGCAGGCTCGGCGCGAGCCAGATATCGATGATGTCGCCGGCAACCCCCGGCTGGATGGCGAAGCCGACCACCCGGCGGGTGGTGGCAGCGGCGGCGCTGGCCGCGATGGCCTTGCCCTCGGCATCGGCCATCAGCGGCGCCCCGGCGGTGACGGTGCCGCCCAGATCGACCGCCGCCATGCCCGCCAGCACGACATCGCACATGCCGCCCGCCTCGGCGCCCATCGCCTCCGACACCCCGAGGGCGGGGGCAGTCGCGGTGGCCGCCTGCGCGATCTTCGACGAGGCGGCGGCATCGGAGAAGGCCACGATGCGGCGGCCCGCGATGGCGGCCGAGGCCTCGAAGGCCCGGACGAAGGTCGGGATCATTGCTTGCCCTCCGAAACGGCGGTGACGGCGGCGGTCCAGCCGAGGTCGATCCCGGCGGCCTTCTGCTGCGCCTGATAGGCCCGCGCCCGGGTGACCAGATCGGCGCTGTCGGCGGCCTGCAGCGCGATCTCGCCCGAGGGCAGTTCGGCCGTGATCGCGGGCATGGCGCCGATCAGCTCCTCGGTGCCCTGCGCATCGGCCATATGCATGGCGATGTAGCGCTCGCGCATCGGCTTCACGCCGACCCGGCCCTCGCTGATCGCGCCGTCCACGAAGGCGATGGCCCGGTCGCGGGCGGTGGTGTCCTGCAGCGCCTTCAGCCGGGTCGAGACATCGGCCAGTTCGGATTGCAGGGCGGTGATCTCGGCCGGTTGCGCGGTGGTCCGCGCCTGCGCGGCGGCGAGGATCGCCTCGGGCGTGGCTTCGGTCACGCCAAGCGCCAGCCCGATCTGGCCCAGTTGCGACTGCAGCGCGGTCTGCGGCTGCTTCAGGGTTCCGATGGCCCCGAGGATCTGATCCTCGGTGGCATCATCGGCAAGGCCCAGGGCCTTGGCGACGGCAGGGATCATGGAGGTCTCCATATGCAGGGAAGTGAGGCCCCGGAAATTGGGCCGGTTGGTCAGCGAGGCGCGGGCGATGGCGAGGATGCGCTTGGCGCCGTCATGGATCACCGCCGGGCTGATCCCGAGATAGGCCCGGTCGGCCACCAGGGCGCGGCCGGTCTCGGTCCAGTCCACCCGGCCCCAGATGCCGTCGGCGCGCGCCTGCAGCTCGACGACATAGCCCCGGGCGGGCGAGGCCTCGCCACGCGGGGCGGCGAGGTCGATGGCATGGTTCTCGTCGATCGGGAGCTTCCCCGTCGAGGCGGCAATCACCGCCTGCGGATCGACAAGCCGATAGGGACCGCGCGCATCGGCGGTCAGGATCTCCGCCCCGGCCGGGATCAGGTGGATCCAGTCAGGGGCACCGCCCTCGGGCAGCGACGTGGATTGAAGCGAGATGATCTGCGGGTTCGACATGAACCCAACATCCCCCGACAGCCGAAACCAAAACATCCGCAACGGTGTGCGGATGGGATGGGGTCAGGGGGGGGCATGGAGCGGCTGGCCGAGTCATGAGGCCCCGCCGGCAGTCCGAGTGGAAAGCTGCCTAACGGCAGCGCAGCGCCGCACCTGTAGAGAATACGACCAAAATGACATCCGCGCGCGGCGCTGCGATCCTCATTTCCTGCGCACTTTAGCGGGCGCGAGGCCTCCTGAACAGCGAGCCGCTCGCGTCTTTACCCCTGTCATGATCACTGCGTGATGGCCTTCTAACGGCATGAATCACTTTGGAAGGTGGCTGTGTCCGCACTACTGAGGCAAGGGCGGCTTAGGCGAAGGTCTGGAGCAAGCGCTAAGCTATCGGTCGTTGTGCCTCGAAGGTAATAATCTCATCCTCCGACTGCGGTGTTCGTGCATGCTGGTAATTGCCTGACACCTGCACATTCATAAAACCGGCGACCTGTAGGGCCAGCCGGAACTCATAGATACCCCACCAACGCAGTTTGAATAATTCCAACTCGGTCTTTATCAAGGCCCCCTTGTGCCAGAGCTCATAGCGATTGTGAGATAGCGTCGTCTGCGCGAGATAGTTGGTCTCCACCCGGTTGTCGGTCAGGGTCAGCACATCACCATCTTCGGTGGTCCAGCTCCGAATGGGGCCAGGAGGAGCAAGTATGCTGCCAACCGGATCGAGGTCGATGATCAATCGTCCCCCGGGTGCCAGGTGATCATAAAAGCGTTTCAATACGGCAGCTGCAGCAATTTCATCGGTGATGAGCTGAAATGATCCAGCCGGAATGATGATAGCTGCGAAGCTCTTGTCGTAGGAGAATTTCTCGAACGACTGCAGCGTCAAATCCACCGGAAGGTTCCGCCCCCGGCACTCATCCAGGCAGTAATTCAGCATCTCCTCAGAGGCATCGAAGCCCTCGATCTGGAAGCCTTCCTGCAGCAGGGGCACAAAGATCCGGCCATTGCCCACAGCGGGCTCAAGAATGGGGCCATGACATTGTGCGAGTCGGTCCCGATAATACTCCAGATCACCAAAGGATCGGCCGACCGGCTTATCGAGATTGTAAACCCAGGATGAGAGCGCCCCATACCGATTGTCTCGCATGCTATTGAAACCTCTGCTGTTCGCGGCGAGGTCTATCCTCTGTGCGCTAAAGCCGTATGGGTCAAGTCAGATCCGATCAAACCCGCCAACAATCGAGCAGCGCATTCAGAGCTCGCCCAACAGTATCGAGCGAAGCCCTGCGACCGCTTAGGTCCGCGTCTGCGACATTCACCCCGGATTTTGCGGCACCAAACCACGGCAGTCCACTTCGGGGAAACCGCACCGCAGCATGATCGCATACTCAACGAGCAGCCAAGGGCCATGAGCACTCTGCGATTGCCTGCTTGCATACCTTCTACTTCGCCCTCAATCCTGTTGCCAGCCAGCCGAAGGGGTATCTATGAGCGCTCGATTATCGACAGCCATCAGAATCAGCGATGCCGCTATGGCGATTCTGCAAAAGACAAGGAAGTTTCCTGCCCTCCGTTTTGACGAGATCGAAGACTGGGCAGATCACGAACATGTCGGCGTAGAGCCAATGCTGTTGGCCCTTTCGATGGAGTTGGCGCTCAAGGCATGGCTCGTTTTTGACCGCGACGATCCAACCGTGATCAAGTCGCATGATCTGGCGGAGCTGTTTGATGCCTTGCTCCCCGAGAGCCAGAAAAGGCTTAACGAAGAGTTCAAGAGATCAGTACGTCCGCATCATCCCAACATCTTTTACACTGACGGCGGCATTCGTGACATTCTGTCACAGCACAAAGATGCGTTTATCGGCTGGCGGTATCTCCACGAAGCAAAGGAAACGATGAGGTTTGACCAGAGCGCGTTCGAGGCAACGCTCGAAATGGTGCTTCGCGAGTTCAGAAAGCGATACCGCATTGAACCTATTAAGCCATTTCTCGATCCTCCTATATGATGTCACAAAAGGCTGGTTTGGGGCAGCCGCCCCCCAGCGATGACCAACCCCCGTGAACGACAGGTGAGGGTCCAAATCATCCTCCCACCTGCGCCTCGAAGGCCTCGCGGACGATATCGAGGATGTTGGAGCGGTCTGTGTCGGAGAGGCCGAGGAAAGGCCGGGCCGGGATGTCGCCCCAGGGCAGGTGGTGGAAATAGTCGCGGGAGGCGGGGCCGCCGTCTTTCTGCTTCGTCCGGCCCATGCGGGCGCCGAACTGGCCCTGTTTCGCGCCGAACTGCATGACCGCAGCCTGCAGGGCATTTGATCCGACCGAGACGAAGTCGGGGCCGGACCGGAAGTTGATGCCCCGTCGCATGTCCCCCTCCAGCCAGAGCGGATAGGGGCCGGGTTTCGCACCCTTCTTCTCATAGGCTTTCAGGGTCGAGGCGGCGCGCGGGGCGAAGGGCGATCCGTCCGGGCTCTGGCCGATCAGCATCCGGTCCTGGGTGGATTGCACCAGCGCATCGCCGATCTGGCGCATCACCTGGCTGAGGTCGGACAGCAGCGCCTGAAGCCCGGTCAGCGCCCGCTCGACCTCCGCATCCTTTATTTCAATCGTGAACATGCCTATATTGTCCTCCTGAGGCCGTGTACCCCGATGGGCAAGGGGGTTCGCCAGCTTGCTGGGAATTGATGTTGGTTCGAGTCCAACCCGGCCTCAGATCCTCCCTTCGATGAGCGTGACACCGGCGCCGATTGTAGCGGCGAGATCATTCAGCGTCACGAAGCGGCCGGTTTGCATGGTGTTGAACGTGGCCTTCGCCTTCTTAACCCAGCTGTTGATCTCGATGACCATTTTCACATTCTGCCCCGGCACGTCATAGACGAGCAGGAAGACCGGCTCGCCCGAGGTCTTGTCGAGCAGCACCGCCCTCGGATGCGCCAGCCGCCCCGGCATGCCCTTGTACCAGTCCAGATCCAGTGGCGCGGCCTTGGGCTGGCGCGGCACCGCGCGGGTCGAGGCGACGGTCACATGATCGGTGCCCCGGAAGGTGTGCTGCACATTGAGATCGGTCCCCACGATCTCGGCGGTTTCGCCATGCGCTTTTCGAACTCCGAAATGCGCGCTTCCAGCATCACCACAAGGCGTTCGTCTGCGGTTTCGGCCATGGTTACCCCCTGAAGAAATCTGCGGTGAAAAGCTCGGCGCTGGCGAAGCTGCCCACATCCCCGGCGGCCACGCGCGCCACCGCCATGGCAGCGGCCACGGCGCCGTCAATCGACAGCCATTTGCGGGACTTGGTGAACTTGACCACATGCCCGAGGTCGTTTCGCTTCACCACCACATTGGCGAAGCAATGACGAAGCACGGGATGCGCGCCATGATGGAACTCGCCGCCAAGGATGGCGCGTTCAAGTTCCATGAAAGCGGGCATCATCAGGGAAGGCACCTGTGCGGCGCTGAAATGACCGAAGCTGTCATGGCATGCAAGGAGAAGCGCCGGAAAGAATGGGGCCGCGTCCTCGGCATCGCCGCCGGTGGCAGCAATGACGATACCACGCTTGAAGGCCGGGATGTGCTTATCCGGCGCAACAAGATCGTGCTGCGGGCGAAGCCGGGCGAGAGGAGCGATCTGGATTTCACCATTGATACCGCAGGCATGGACCGCGACACCATTGCGGCAAGGCTGCACGGTGCCCTGTCTGAACTGGATCGAGTCGCGCCGGTTCAAGCCACCACGCTGACGCCATCGAAAGCCGTGCTGCCTGCCGATATGAAGGGAGCCGAAAAGCCTGCTCCATCGGCCGCAGAGTTCAAAGCGGCGGCCAAAGAAACGGCCAAGGCCCCTACCCCGGCGCAGGCCGAAGCCGAAAACTACCGCACCGGAAAGGTGAATTGGCGCGGGTTGAACCTTTCCATCGAGAACGCCAAGGGCTCGATCCGAAGCAAGGTCACACCTGACGGCAAAACCGCCTGGAAGGTGAAGATGCCTGCCCACTACGGGCGCATCCTGCGCACCACCGGCACCGATGGCGATCATGTCGATTTCTACATGGGCGAGAACCCGCAGAGCGAGGCGGTGTTTGTGGTCGATCAGGTCGATGCCGACACCAAGGCATTCGACGAACACAAGGTCATGCTGGGTTTCAACTCCGAGGCCGAAGCCCGCGCCGCCTATGAGGCCGGGTTCTCCGATGGCAAGGGCAAGGACCGCCTTGGAGCCATGACCCCCATGCGGCATGTCGATTTCTTCAAGCGCGTCGCAGAGGGGAAATGGGATGGCCCGCTTTCCCCGGTGATGGCGGAAACGCCAGTAGGTAGCGCCGCAAAGGCTGACGCGGATGAAGCATCACTTGCCCCACAGCCGCGCGGCCCACGGCGGTTTGACTGGTGGTGGACGAACAACCGGGATCAGCGTCGCGCTGCGCTGACAAAGGCCGGGCTTGATACCGTCATCGCAACCAGCCTGACATCCGAACAGGTCACCGGGAAACTGGATTCGGCGCAATTCGATGCGCTGAACAATGCAATCTTCGGCGCAGAAGTGCCACGGGCGGAAAAACCTGTTGGGAAGCGACGCGCCGCCACCACCACGATTTCAGAACCGGCGGCCACACCGTCCAGCACCTACGGCGCCCAGAACAAGCTGGTATCGGCTGACCGGGCCGCGGAATTGCGGGAACGGCTCAAGGCGAAACTGCGCGATCAGTTGAACAGCGGTATCGACCCGGAAATCCTCGCCATCGGCGCGGAACTGGCCGTGTTCCGCATCGAGGCTGGCGCGCGGCGCTTCGCAGACATGGCGAAGGCTATTGCCGACGATCTGGGCACCACCCCGCAGAAGCTGCGCCCCTATCTCCGCTCCTGGTATAACGGCGCCCGCGACATGATGGAGGATTCAGACCTGTCGATCGAAGGCATGGATGATGCCGAACAGGTCAGGGCGGCCCTGAATGAGCTTCGTGACGCCGCTGAGCCGAGCCCGGCGCCGCAACAGGAGGTGCAGACGGCTTCCGTGTCTGGTAAGATGGAAGCCACGGAAAAGATGGAGTCCCCCGATGATAACCGAGATCATGCAGGCGATGTGCAACCAAGCACCTCGGAAAGCGAACCGGATCATGGCGCGCGGACAAGGCAAGCTGGAAGCCTACGTCAAGATGATCGTGAAGCAGGCGGGCGAGGAAGTGGACCTTCAGAACGTGCCGCGAAACGATCCGAACCGCCTGCGCATGGTGGAGGAGATCGCGATGGCTCTGGCGCTGGAGACCGCTCTGTCGGACGAGGCCCCCGAAACCATGTGATCGAGCCCGGCGGGCTGGAGCTTGCCCGCGGAGAGAAAACCCGCGCCCGCGAAAGCATTTCCGCCATTCGCACGCTGCGCCAGATACAGTTGGAAGGCCGACCGGCCACGACAGAGGAACGCGAGATTCTTGCGAAATACGGTGGGGCCGGCACTTTGGCGGGAACCTTGCCCCGTTCCGATGGTTCGATCAAGTTCCCCGATCTGGCGACCGAAATCGAGGATATGACCTCGGCAGAGGAGCGGGCAACACTGTCGCGCACCTCGCAATATGCCTTCTACACCGCAGAATCCGCCCTGCGCGGGATGTGATCACTGGCCCAGCAGCTTGGGTTCAAGGGATCTATGCCTCTGTCGTGCTGGCTTGGCTCGACGGCGAGGCGGGCCGGGCCTATGTCGCTGGCGCCGCCGGTGGCCTCATGCGCTGGTGGATGAGCGAGAGGCGCAGGCTGCGCGATGGCATTCCCGCCGCGATCACCGGCGCGATCTTCGCCCGGTATATGTCGCCGGTGGTGCTGGCGATCATCGAGGGCAACGTCGGAGAGCTTGGCGCAGGAGCCACCGATACCGCGACCTTTGCCACCGGCCTGCTGGGCATGGGGGCCGCCAAGGTGGTTCTCGCCGCCGTAGAACGGCGCACCGAAGGTAAGGGAGGGGACGATGGCCGGGTTAAAGCGCGCGTCGCGCATGCCACCAAGAAAGAGTTGAGAGTCTGGGCAGCCGCCATACCGCTGATGATCGTCTATGTCGCGGTCATCGCCCCGATGGTCAGCCGTCTCGATGAATCCCGCATCTGGCGCGATCTGACGGGCAAGACGCCTTTTCGGAGCGTCATCATCACCAGCGTCACCGCAACCTCGCTGGAGATCACCTTGGCGGGAACGCTGGTGAAGTCGCGGGACTGCCTCGCCCTCGGCGCCCCGATCGCTCAGGTGATGAAGGATGATCATCACCGCGGCCGTCAGCCCGCGCGTCATCATCGCGAAAGGACTGTACGAAGGCCGTCAGAAATGGGCGACCCAGCTTTGTGATGGTTACAACTTCCCGATTGTTATCAGATATCAAGCCCCGATTTTGCCGTGAATCCGTATTGACAGAAAGGCCAGCCTGCACCGTCTTGATATGCGAGATTTCAATTAGGGAGAGCTACTTGCGGCATTCATTCAAAGGCATAGGCGCAGGGCGCAACATTGTGTTACCCGCAACGGCCATATTCGCCGCCTTCGCCACAAATGCGCTAGCGCAGGATGTCACCCGTGCAGACTGGCGCATGAACAGGACGAGCGAGATCGTGACCGTGCCCGGCGTATCCTCCCCGGCCAACGGGGATCCGCTGGCCTTTGTCTATGCCCCGCCGATCCCCGACGCCAACGCCCCCGGCTGGGAGCCTGCACCCGATCCGCAGATCATTGCGTTCAAGGGCCATAACGGCGACGAGATCTCGCGTCTGGCCGAGGGGACCTGCTTGCAGGCCTTTGACTATGTGTTCTTCGACACGGTGGTGACTGTCCCCCAAGGCGCGCAGGTCTCGGATTTTTCGATCGGCTTTACCGGAATGGATGACGGCTCGCGCATCACCATCTTCAACGAGGCTTACCCGAGCGGCACGCCGGACATGCCCAATGGCGTCAACAATTTCGTGGCCTATGACCAGAACGTCACCATGGATCTGGCGCAGTTCCTGCGGACCGGCCAGAACCGTGTCGTCATCACACAGGTTGACGATTGCCCCGCAGGCAACAAGTTGCGCGCGGCGGAAGTCGTGCTGAACGGCAGCGTGATCGCGGCACCGGCGACAGCCACCCCTGAACCTGCGCTTAGGGCGGGGTCAGAGGGTGTTCAGATTCTGGCCTATGGCGACGCTCATATTCGTTCTCTTGACGGGCTCAGCTATGATTTTCAGGTGCCAGGTGATTTCATTGCCACGTCATCAGCCGACCGCCAGTTCATGTCGCAGATACGCACCGAACCTTCGACAGGGGATCCGGCAGTCTCCGTCGCCATCGCTTTCGCGGCCCATGTAGATGGCGACGTGGTCGAGGTCTATGACGGCGGCACATTGGTGGTGGTGAACGGAGTTGAGGTTGAACTGACCAGTAGCGAGATAGAAAACGGCCCCCGTTTTTACAAACTTCCGCAAGGGGGCATCATTCAATCCTCGCCCCCCACCGCCCAGGATCCCTGGGAATGGGTGAGTATCGATCGTTATCCGCCAGGCCATCCTCTTCCGATTGAGGACAACATGCGCTTTATGGGGTTCGCGTTCATGCCCGGCGGGTCTTTTGCCTCCGTGGGGATCGTTCCAATGCCAAAGCAGCCGAACGCATTCGGCCTGTCTGGTCTTCAGGACGGTGATCCCGCCAATGACATGACGCTGCGCAGCGGCGAGGTGATCGCCCAGCCCGCTTCGCAGGCCGAGATCAACCGCTTTGGCGAATCCTGGCGCGTGACGGCCGAAGAAAACCTGTTCCGTCACCGCCCGCCCGCGCCGTCGGCCCCGCCGCCCGCGCCCGTTGTCATGGCCGAACTGCCCGAAGAAACCCGCACCAGCGCCGCGACCACCTGCCTGCAAAACGGCGTGATCGAGATCAACCTGCTGCGCGACTGCACCTATGACGTGGCGATGACCGGCGATTCCGCCTTTGCCGCCGCCACCGCGGATGTGCAGGTGGCAGACGCAACCGTCGCTGACCTGCCGTCCACCGAGCGTGCCGACGGTTCCAACCCGATTGACGATATCGGTGAGACCGCGCTGGCGGCGGCGCGGGCGGCGGCGGGCGTAAACTATCTGATGTCTGAACATCTCGCAGGGCCTGCCTCTCATGACGATTTCGACCTTCACCCATTCCTAGGCGGCCTTATGGGTGGAATTCGCCGAAATCAACGCATTGAGGCAGGCGAATACGCCATAGAGGTCGAGAAGGACGGCAATCTTTGCATTCGCACTGTGGAGGGCAACCGCTTGGTCTGGTGTGTCAGCAATGACCCCAACGCCCGCTTTGACGATACGAATGCAGTCGTGATGAACGACATAGGCGAATTGGTGGCTATGACCTGGCGTGGCGAGATTCTGTACGCCTACCCGCCCGAGCCGACCGGCATCCCAAGCGATATCAGCATCTCGCCGAAGGGCGAGGTCTCTTTGGTAAACAAAAATGGTATTGTCTGGTCTTTCGACACTCCTGCCCGCGTCGACAACAGCGGCCAGAATGCGCCGGCGGCGACCGATGTTCAGACCGGGCTGCCGGAAGAAACGCCCGAAGCACCCCCTGAGCCTGCAGCAGAGCCGGTTGCGGGGCCTGAACCTGCCCCCGAAACGCTCAGGGAAGGCATTGCAGTCGTCGTCACCCGCGAACAGCGCTTTTCGCTGGACGGTTATTACATGATCTTCCAGGCCGACGGCAATCTTTGTATCTACACCGAGGCTGACAACGGATTTGTCTGGTGTGTCAACAATGACCCCAGCATCCGCTATGCCGATACGGCCGAGGTCGTGATGACCACCGGCGGCCAGCTGATGGGTCTGGATGCGGCGGGCGAGGTTCTTTACGCCTATCCGCCCGAACCGACGGGGATGCCGAGTGACATCTTTATTTCTTTGGAAGGCAAGGTCACCATGGCCAACGAAACCGGCACCATCTGGACCTTCAACTGATCTGATGCCCGGACCGGGCCGCCCAATGCTGCGGCCCGGTTCAGGCGCAATTCCATCCATATCCCGTCTCAAGGAAGGGCGCCCCTCCAGCCTCCACCTGTGGATTGCGGGCAGAAAAGACTTCAGCCATTGAAAAGAAGGATACTACCTATGACCGGAATTATCGGACGGCACAGAGATGTGGCACGCGCTGCCTGCCTTACGGCTACCTTGATGACCGCCGCGCAACAAGCCCAGGCGTCCAGCGATGACGCCTGGGCAGAGCTTGAGGTCGCCGTCCGGCAGGCCTGCCTGAACGCCGTTGGCGGGATGATCACGGTGAACACCATCAACGTTGATCCCTACGGTTCGGAATCCTACGCATTTGCCGTCATGGTCGGGCCAGAACAGGGCGCAACGGCCGACCGCGTCGTGGTCTGCGCCTATGACAAGCGCAAGCAGACCGCCGAAGTCAGCGGCCTTTTCTGAGTGTTAAGGACTGGGCGCTCCCGGCATGCCGACGACAGGCGCGCGTCGTGCCGGGGACGTTTCACGTCAAGGTGATGTTCTATCTCGACGCGCCGAGACTGGCGATGGCTGGCCTTTTGCAATCGGGGGAAGGTATGCCGCAGGCCCACTGATCCAGCGCTGCCATTGCGGTGTCCGGACTGGCACATGCCGATCAATGGAGCCATCAAGCAGGGTCCCGTCTTGCGGCTTTGCAGCACCTTGGTGGCTGTCTATTCCAAGGTCAGAGTCTGTTAGCGCGTCAGGAGACTGCATTCGCGCGCATGTCAACACATCCGCCAGCCAGACCTCAGAATCGGCATTGTTCATCTTCGCTGGGACCAACAGGGAAGATGTCTGAGTTGAGCCAAGAATATCAGTGCCTTCTCGACGAAATGGCATCTTCGTCAAGGGCTCCAGTGGACGATCAGCAGATGGCCTGATGCACCGCACGTGCCACGCATACCTCGTTGCAGTTCCGTATTTGAAAGCAGATCAGCTCACCCCGAATGTCGAGTTTGTTCAAATCAAAACAATGTCGGTCTCATGTTTTGCTGCAGCACATCTCGAAAGGCGGCTTTGGTGAGTGGCGCATTGCAACATCTCGGTCAGCAGAGTGGCAGCTATGGCCGACGTTACTCTGTCAGATCATCCAGACTCACGCCAAGCGCATCGGCCAAGGCGCGCAATGTTGCGACCGAGCCCTGCTTTCGGCCGGTCTCGATCTCGGCCACGGTGACCCGCTTCACGCCCGATTTTTCGGCCAGCGCCGCTTGGGTCAGGCCGCGCAGATCACGGTAGACGCGCAGGGCGCTTTCGCCATTCAGAAGGCGGTTCGCATACTCTGCCGGTATCAATTCGTCCTCTCCCGCCGCGAGACGCGCCCTGGCGCGGTCATAGCTTTGCAGGTCGGCCAGATCCTCCGCAGCGGCCCGCAGGCGGTCATATTCTTCGCGCGGGATCGTCACCATCTCGTTCATGTCAAACCCTTTCAGTCGTAGACGCCGCCCCGCGGCCCGATATCGAGAACGGCCAGAACATTGCCCTGATCATCCATGATCACCCGCCAATCCCCTACCCTCAGCCGGATACCCTCACGGCCTTTCAAGGGCTTCACGCTATTGGCCTGCGCGCTTGGGTCCTGCGCATAGGCTTCGATCTTGGCGCGGATCAGCGCAGCGGTATTCGAGGGCATCCGCCGCAAGGCCTTGATCGCGGCTTTGGTGTAGCTGATCTGCTTCATGGTGTAGCTTTAGGCGACATTTCGGCGAAAGTCAAGTGCAATGTCGCCCTGCGCGACATGCCTGGCCGGCAGACGCCGGCCAGGCAAAGGTCAAAGATCAATCCCCTCCGATAGCGTCAGCGCATCCTCCAGATCGACACCCAGATACCGTACCGTGCTGTCCATCTTTGTGTGGCCCAAGAGCAGCTGCACGGCGCGCAGATTTCCGGTCTTCTTGTAGATCTGCGCAACCTTCGTTCGCCGCATCGAATGCGTACCATAGGCACTGGGCTCGAGCCCGATCGAAGGAACCAAGTCGCGCATGATCCGGGCATACACCCGAGCCCCGTACAAACACCAATGAACGCGGGCCTTCCGACCGGACACCGCGTTAGCCGCTGGACCCCGCTTGGAGTCCGGCCCAGCATCCGGAGTCCGGAAGCCAACGGCATCACCACCGAAGGCATGCCGATCACCTCGGTCGGCACAGTCTCACACCCGACGCTCGCCGCTACGAACCTGGCGGCCTCAATGCGGCGCTGGCGTCTGACGTCGGCCGCAGTGGTAGACTCGGTGGCCGACCAGCGCTCCGCAGGCTGGGCCTGCTGGCGCGGCAGTGCGGCGGGCCTCGGCGGCTGGACCTTCGTCACGCGGATTTCGCTGACGACATTACAGGCAACCGGAATGGGCTTCTTCGGCCTGTACGGATCGACGGCCGCACTGGCCACCACCCTGGCGCTCGCGCAGCCATTCACTGCATTGGCATCGGCTTCCAGCGCGGGACGTACACCCGTTGGCAACTGGTCGCAAACGACGGCACCGGGACGCCGCCCCTGACCGACATGGGGATGAGTTTCGCCATAGCGACGGGCGGCGTGCTGACCTTGTTCATCGCCGCACCGCCGAACGGATCATCCGTCTGGGTGCGCGTGGTGGACGAGGTTTGGCGCTGATCAAAAAGGCCGAACTGCCGTCGGCAACGGCCACTTTCGCGTGAACCCGTCCTTCGGCGAAGGGTGCCGGCCGGTCGGTCCAGACATACAGCGCTGCCGAGGGAACACAGCGCCGCATCATAGCAATAGGATCGACGGACAGACTCCCGCCGTGGCTCGTAGAGGTTTCCAACAGAATTCGGATGTCGATGCCGCGACTGCATGCAGCATTCAATGCATCGACCACCGAGGAGACGTCGTATGCAACGAAGCTGACGAGAAAGAGGTCACTTTGCGCGTGACCGATGAGATCCAAGAGTACCTACTACGTGCGGCGAGTGGCGACGAATGGTGTCGTCGGGCCCGTCCAAACGAGCTCGACACGGTTTTCGCGCTGCGCTTGTTGGTGGGCGAAGGCTGCACCGACCAAGATCCCGGCCAGCACATCGCCTGATATTTCCGTCTGCTTCCAGGCGGTGATCAAGAGATCGAGCACTGTGCGAGCAGCCGGCGTGTTCACGAGCTGATGCAGGCTTCCTTCTCGTTCGATTGGCATCGAACCGCGAACACGATCTGCGAGTGCTTCGATCCTCGACGGTGACAACAGCGCCACGACCAGCGCGGGTCTGGCCGCAGCAGGACCGGCATTGGCGTTCGGCTGCCTCGCGCCCGCTTGCGACCACGACGGCGGCGCACAGACAGGCCCTCTTCCCGATAGATGCGGTGGAGCTTCTTTTCGTTCATGATCATGCCCTAGCGCCCCAGCGTGCAACCCACGCGCCGGTAGCTGAAGCGACGGCGCTTCTCGGCGATCCTGTGCATCTCCTCACGAACTTCGCTGCTGCCCGCTGCCGCCTTGCGCGGCAAGATCCTGCCGGAACCTGTGCCGGCAGCCGGGTTGCTGATCTTGTGCGACGGCGAACGCGGCGAGCCAGAGGCAACCCTTTCGCTACACCGCATGAACAAATGCAAAAGGGCCCCCAAAGGGAGCCCTTTCGAAAAACCGAGGCCATGGCCTCTGGCAACGCCTGCCTCAGACAGCGCCCGAGATGAACTTCACGGCATCGCCGAAAGTCTGAATCGTTTCGGCGGCGTCATCCGGAATCTCGATGCCGAAGGCCTCTTCGAAGGCCATGACCAGCTCGACGGTGTCGAGGCTGTCCGCGCCCAGATCGTCGATGAACGAGGCGTTCTCGGTCACCTTGTCCTCTTCGACGCCGAGATGCTCGACGACGATCTTCTTCACGCGATCGGCGATATCGCTCATGTCACTTCCTCATCGTTGCGGGGTGGCCCCCGGTCTGGTGTCCCTGCCGCGGGCCAGGCCCTTGGCTGTTTTCCCCGCGTCAGGCAGGGCACCAGAGCCTTCCGGCACTGGTGGTTCCGTTCGCGGCTATAGCAAGCGCACCGGCACTTGGCAAACGCTTTCCCGCGCGCCCGTGCCGCCGCGCCCCGCGTCAGATCATCGCCATGCCGCCGTTGACATGCAAGGTGGTTCCGGTGACGTAACCCGCTTCCGGGCTCGCCAGATAAAGCACGGCAGCGGCAATCTCGCCCGCTTCGCCCATGCGCCCGGCGGGAACCTGCGTCAGGATGCGCGCCTTCTGCTCATCATTCAGCTTTTCGGTCATCGCGGTGGTGATGAAACCCGGCGCCACACAATTGACGGTGATTCCCCGGCTTGCCACTTCGGCCGCCAGCGATTTGGACATGCCGACCATCCCGGCCTTGGAAGCGGCATAATTGCCCTGCCCCGGATTGCCGGTGGCGCCAACGACCGAACTTATATTCACGATCCGCCCCCAGCGCGCCTTCATCATGCCGCGCAGTACGCCCCGGCACAGCCGGAAGGTCGAGGTCAGGTTCACATCCAGCACCGACTGCCATTCGTCATCCGACATCCGCATGAACAGATTGTCACGAGTGATCCCGGCATTGTTCACCAGCACATCGACAGAGCCCATCTTCGCGGCAGCGGCCTTCGGCAGCGCCTCGACACTGGCCGCATCCGAAAGATCACAGGTCTCGACAAAGACCCGCTCCCCCAGTTCCGCCGCCAGCGCCTCCAGCGGCGCGAGGCGCGTCCCCGACAGCGTGACAGTCGCCCCCGCCGCATGCAGTGCGCGGGCAATCTCGCCGCCGATGCCCCCGGAAGCCCCGGTCACCAGCGCATTCTTGCCACCCAGATCGAACATTGTTTCCATCCTTTTCCCGGCCCGGCTTTTACCCTGGGCCAAATATCTTCGGGGGAAGGCCGAAGGCCGCGGGGGCAGACAGCCCCCGTCCACAGCCCCCGCCCCACGAAAACCGCGCCGGTCAGCGCCCAAAATTCTTGTCCAAGAATTTTGGTCCCGGCTCAGCCCTTCGCCGCCAGCACATCCTCGGGCGCCCCCACGGCACGGGTTTCCGCGCCCTTGACGATGCGCTTGATCATGCCCGACAGCGCCTTGCCCGCGCCGATTTCCCAGTATTCGGTCACCCCCGCAGCTTCCATCCACAGCACGCTTTCGCGCCAGCGGACAGAGCCCGTCACCTGCGCCACCAGCAGGTCGCGGATGCGGTCGGCCTCCATTACCGCCTCGGCGCGGACGTTCACCACCACCGGCACCACCGGATTGTCTACCACTACGGCTGCCAGCGCCTCGGCCATCACATGTGCAGCGGGCTGCATCAGCGCGCAGTGAAAAGGCGCGCTGACCGGCAGCATCAGCGCCCGCTTGGCACCCCTGGCCTTGGCGATCTCTACCGCGCGCTCCACCGCCGCCTTGTGACCCGAAACCACCACCTGCGCCGGATCATTGTCATTGGCGGCCTGACAGATCTCGCCCTGCGCGGCCTCCGCCGCAACCTCGGTCGCCGCCTCGAAATCAAGACCCAGCAGCGCGGCCATCGCGCCCACGCCCACCGGCACCGCCTCCTGCATCGCCTGCCCCCGGATGCGCAGCAGCCGCGCGGTATCCGACAACGCCAGCGATTTCGCCGCGCAGAGCGCCGAATATTCGCCAAGGCTGTGGCCCGCCACGAAATCCGCCGTCTCGATCCCGATGCCTTCTGTTTCCAGCGCGCGCAGGGCGGCGATCGACGTTGCCATCAGCGCGGGCTGGGCGTTCTGCGTCAGCGTCAGTTCGGCGATATCGCCTTCCCAGATCAGCGTGGACAGCTTTTCGCCCAGAGCCTCGTCCACCTCGTCAAAGACGGCTTTCGCGGCGGGGTAAGCTTCGGCCAGGGCACGGCCCATTCCGATGGTCTGCGCCCCCTGACCGGGGAATACGAATGCGCGGGACATGGTTCCTCCAAGCGTTTTTACCGGCTTACCGCGTGCGGGCGGGCCATGCAATCGCTGCTGCGCACAGCCGCGCAACCCTTCGCGGATGCACAGAGCCTGTGCCCGCCCTCGCATTTCCGCACTGCAGCATGCGTGCTAGACCACCAAAAACCGAAAGACCGGAGAGAGCATGAGCACCCGCAACACCCCGCAAAGCTATGGCAGCGCCGCCCGCCTGCTGCACTGGCTGACCGCAGCGCTGATCCTGACCGCCATCGGCCTCGGACTATATGCCGAGGACATGCCCGCCGACACCTCTGCCGCCGTCGCAGCCAAGGCGCTGGTCTATTCGCTGCACAAGACACTGGGGATCGCTGCCTTCTTCACCGCGCTGGCCCGTATCCTCTGGGCGCTGACCCAACCGCATCCGGCACCACTCCACCCCGAGCGGCGGCTGGAAACCTGGGTCGCCACGCTGATCCACTGGTCGCTTTACGTCGCCATGATCGCCATGCCGCTCAGCGGCTGGGTGCATCACGCGGCGCTGGACGGCTTCGCCCCGATCTTCTGGCCCTTCGGCCAGGGCCTGCCCTTCGTGCCGAAATCGCAGGGCGTGGCCGAGGCGGCGGGTGCGCTGCACGGGCTGTTCTCCAAGCTGCTGATCGGTTCGGTGCTGCTGCATGTTGCAGGCGCGCTGAAACACGCGCTGATCGACCGCGACCATACCCTGTCCCGGATGTTGCGGGGCACGTCGGCAGGCAAGGGAAGCGCCCCGCGCGCGCCCGCATTCGCCGCCGGGCTGGTCTATGCGGCCGTCGGCACGCTTGCCCTGATCTTCGCCACCGGCGGCGATGAACCGGCGCGCGCCGCCATCGCTCCCACCCCCGCTGCAACCGCAGGGAACTGGCAGGTCCAAAGCGGGAGCCTTGGCTTCACGGTGCGCCAGATGGGAGCAGAGGTCAGCGGCCAGTTGCCGGACTGGCATGCCACGATCACCTTCGACGAAACCCCGGTCAATGGCGTGAACGGACATGTCACAGTCGCCATAGACCTGACCAAGCTGACGCTCGGTTCGGTCACCGATCAGGCGAAAGGGCCGGAGTTCTTCGATACCGCAACCCACCCGACCGCGACCTTCGACGCCGATATTCTGCCCGCCGATACAGGCTATGAGGCGAAAGGCACCCTGACCCTGCGCGGCGCCACCGTGCCGGTCACCCTGCCCTTCACGCTGACCACAGCGGACAATACCGCCACAATGACCGGCGCCACCACGCTCGACCGCCGCGCCTTCGGCATGGGGGCGAGCTATGGCGACGAGGCCACCGTGGGCTTCGCCGTCGAGGTTACCGCGACCCTCACCGCGCGGCGCCCCGAATAAACCGGATCAGGGGGCTTTCCGCCCCCTCTTGCCTTCGGCAATTCACCCCGGAGGATATTTGGACCAAGATGAAACCCCGCACCTTCATCTTGGTAAAAAATATCCTCGGGGGTGAGCCCCGCAGGGGCGAGGGGGCAGACAGCCCCCTGATCCGTCAGCGCCGCTTGCGGACACCCAGATCTTCGTGAAACCGCAACAGATAGCCGTCGGGGTCGGCCACGACGAATTGCCGGTTGCCGAGTTCCTCGTCATCCCGGCGATACCAGCGGTCTTCGGGCGGCAGGATCAGCGGGTGGCCCGCCCCTGCCAGCGCATGCAGCAAGGGGGCGATGGCGCTGACCTCGACTTGCAGGTTGACGCCACGGCCCAGCGGGCGCGGGGCTTCACCAAGACCGGGGTCGAAATCACGGCCCAGCCCGATCTGGTCAAGCATCAGCTCCGCCCCATCGCGCCCGAGGTAGCAAAAACCCTCTTCAGGCCGCTCGTAAAGGACCGAGAAGCCCAGCAACCCGGTATAGAAGGCGCGGGAAGCACGCCAGTCGGTGACCGAAAGCTCGGGGACGATCACCGCCATCTCAGCGCGCCAGCGCGCGCATCAGCCGCGCCTTATCGCCGGTATCGGCACTGTCGGATATGACGGCGGCCAGCGCCTCCAGCGAGGCAATGGAATGCCCGGCGCGGAAGGCATCGACATGGGGCAGCATCGCGCGAATGCCGGTGGCGCGCGGAGCAAAGCCCTCCCAGCGCAGCAGGGGGTTGAGCCAGATCAGCCGCCGCGCGGACAGATGCAGCCGCTGCGTTTCGCGCGCAAGCTGGCCGCTGTCGTCGCGATCCAGCCCGTCGGTGATCAGAAGCACCACCGCCCCCTGCCCCAGAACCCGGCGCGACCAGTCGCGGTTGAAGGTATGGAGACAGGCACCGATGCGGGTGCCCCCTGACCAGTCCTGCGCCTCGCGCCCTGCCGCGGCCAGCGCCGCATCGACATCGCGGGTCGCAAGATGGCGGGTGATATTGGTCAGTCGCGTGCCGAAGGTGAAGCCATGCACCCGCGCCCAGCCCTGACCCTTGCGATTGGCCACCGCATGCAGAAAATGCAGCACCATCCGGCTATATTGCGACATGGAGCCGGAAATGTCGCACAGCACCACCAGATTGGGCCAGCGCAGCGCCGGGTCGCGGCGGGCCAGCCGCGTGATCTCGCCGCCCCGGCGCATCGCCAGCCGCAATGTGGCGCGCGGGTCGATGGCCTGCCCCAGCGGGGCCGCAGTCTGACGACGCGAGGGCAAGGGCTGCACCGGCAGGCTGAGGCGGGCAAGCATGCGCTTTGCCTCGGCAATCTCGGCCACCGACATCTGCTCGAAGTCCAGAGTCTTCAGCCGTTCTTCGCGCGCCATGGTGGCGGAGGCGTCGATTTCCACCTGTTCCTCGCCCTGAGGGCTTTCCGCCTCGGGCAGATCGCGGTTGGCACCGTCCAGCAGCGCCTCGGCCGCACGTTTCTCGGCAGCCTGTGCCAGCCTCTCCTCCTGCACGCCGCGAATGGCGGGCAGCATGAGGGACATCATCTGTTCCATGTAACGCGGGTCGCGCCAGTAGAGCCGGAACACCTGATCGAAGACCGCACGATGTTCGGGGCGGTTGACGAAACAGGCATGCAGCGTCCAGTAGAAATCACGCCGTTCGGTAAAGCCCACCGCCTCTACCGCGCGGATGGCGTCGATCACCCGGCCCGATCCGATGGGCAGCCCCGCCTTGCGCAGGGCGCGGGCGAACCACAGGATGTTGCGGCTGATCTTGCCGTCTTCCGGCAGGGTGAGGTCAGCGTAGCTGGCCATACGATGCGCCGGGGGCGCTGCCCCCGGACCCCCGGGATATTTTTGCCAAGATGAAAGCGGGAAATGAGCGGGCCGTCATGCGGGCACCGTTTCCTTGCGGATTTCATCGAGCAGGCGCTTGGCTTCGGAGCCCTGGATTTTCTGGATGTCGTCCTGATATTTCAGGATGGCGCCCAACGTGTCGGCGATGACCTCGGGGGTCAGGCTGATCACATCCAGCGCCAGCAGGCATTTCGCCCAGTCGATCGTTTCGGCGACGCCGGGTTTCTTGAACAGGTCTTCCGTGCGCAGGCGCTGCACGAAGGCCACGATTTCGCGGCTGAGCGTTTCCTGCGCCTCCGGGCAGCGCGCGGCGAGGATCTGCATTTCACGATCCGCCGTCGGGTAATCGACCCAATGGTAGAGGCAGCGGCGTTTCAGCGCGTCATGCACCTCGCGCGTGCGGTTGGAGGTGAGGATGACGATGGGCGGTTCGGGCGCCCGGATGGTGCCGAGCTCGGGGATCGTCACCTGAAAATCCGACAGCGCCTCCAGCAGATAGGCCTCGAAGGGTTCGTCGGTGCGGTCAAGTTCGTCGATCAGCAGCACGGGGGCGCCGCCGGGCTGCGGGCGCATGGCCGCCAGCAGCGGCCGTTCGATCAGATAGTCTTCGGTGAAAAGTTCGGATTTCAGCGCGTCGCGGTCGGCCCCCCCCGCCGCCTCTGCGGTGCGGATGGCGACCATCTGGGCGGCGAAGTTCCATTCGGCCACCGCCGAGGCGGCATCCAGCCCCTCGTAGCATTGCAGGCGGATCAGCCGACGGTCCAGCGCCCTGGCGATGACCTTGGCGATTTCGGTCTTGCCCACCCCGGCCTCGCCTTCCAGAAACAGCGGGCGCCCCAGTTTCAGCGACAGGAAGGTCACCGTCGACAGCGCGCGCGCCGCCACATAGCCCTGGGCGGCGAGCATCTGCTCCACCCCGTCGATCGACGTCGGAATTCCGCTCACAGGCTCCCCCCTCTTTTGCGCCATGCTGGCGGCGTGGCGGCAGAGGGTCAAGGGTGAAGGCGGGTCTTGCGACCTTTGGACAGGGGGCGTAAGCGGGGATCATCATGCGCGCGATGATCACCCGTCCCCGACTTGTCACCCTTGCTGCTGCGGCCCTTGGGGCGGCGGCCTTTGTTCTGCTGTCCCTGCCGCTGCCATTGCTGCTGGGACCGATGCTGGGCTGCCTGCTGGCGGCGCTGGCCGGGGCGCCGTTGCAGGGGATGGGGGTACTGGGCACCGCCCTGCGCACTTGGCTGGGGGTTGCCATCGGATCGACCGTGACGCCCGCCCTGCTGCATGATCTGCCACGCATGGGGGCGACGCTGGCGCTGGTGCCACTGTTCGTCGGGCTGATCGGGCTGGTGGGCTATCCGTTCTTCCGGCGGGTCATGGGCTATGACCATCCGACCGCCTTCTATTCCGCCATGCCCGGTGGCTTGCAGGATATGCTGATCTTCGGCGAGGAGGCGGGCGGCAATGTGCGCAGCATGTCGCTGATCCATGCGACACGGGTTCTGGTGATCGTGACCGCCACACCCTTCCTGCTGGCGCTGCTGTATGATGTGGATCTGTCGCAGGCACCGGGGCGGCCCGCGTCGGAAGTGCCGCTGTCGCAGATCGCGCTGATGGTCTTTTCCGGCATCGCGGGCTGGAAGATCGCCGAGCGCATCGGGATGTTCGGTGCCTCGATCCTTGGGCCCCTGATCCTGACAGCCTGCCTGAGCCTTGCGGGCGTCATCCAGGGCCGCCCGCCGGCCGAGATGATCTGGGCCGCGCAGTTCTTCATCGGCATCGCGGTCGGGTCGAAATACGCGGGCATCACCCCGCGCGAATTGCGCCATGACGTGACGGCGGGCCTTGGCTATGCGCTGTTGCTGGCCATCCTGTCACTGGGCTTCATCGAGGCGGCGGCACTGCTGTCCGGCCGTCCGGCGCTGGAAGTGGCGCTGAGCTTCCTGCCCGGCGGACAGGCGGAAATGGCGGTGATCGCACTGATGACCGGGGCGGATGTGGCCTTCGTTGTGGCCCACCACCTGACCCGGATCTTCCTTGTGATCACCGCGGCGCCCCTGATCGCGCGCTGGATGGCGCGGCGCTAAAGCAGCGCCAGCTCCTTGCGGATATAGCGGTTGTCACCCCGCGTCAGCACATAACGGCCAAGCTTGCGCGCCAGATCCTTGCGCCCCTTGCCAACCACCCGCTTGAACAGCTCTTTCTGATAGCGGGTCGAGGCCTTGCGGGCGCGGATCAGCCGGTAGAACTCCAGTTCGGTCAGCGTGCCGTTCAGCGCGCCAAGAGTGATCGGCGACAGCACGCCCATCTGTTGCAGGCTGGACCCCAGCCGGTGCCCGAGGAGCGGCGCGCGCAGTTTCAGCACATTGTCATGGGTAAAGCGGTCGACATGACCGGAATCCAGCGGCTCGTAAGGGTCATAGAGTATGAATACCTTACCCGCCGCCTTCGATACCTCTGCCGCATCGCCGTAATGGCCGCTGAAATCGCGGTCCCAGGCCGCCTTGTAGCGGGTTTCCCAGGGCACGATGGAACGGTCCAGCGTCGATTGCGGGCTGATCGCCACCACATCGGCACCCGGACAGGCGGCGACGAAGGCGCAGGCGGCATAGCCGCCCATCGAGGCGCCATAGAACACCACGCGCCTGAACTGGTCGAAGAAATCCGAGGTGGCGAGATCGTCGAACTGATCCCAGACCCATGGGTCACGATACCAGGTCCAGCCGTTCGCCATGACGCCCAGCATCGACCAGCCCTGTTTCTCGATGAAGGAAAAGCCCCAGGGCCGCCGGTCCTCGCGCTTTTCCATCGCGATGTCGAGATTGTCGAAGGTCACCACCAGCGTATCGCTGCCGCGCGGGATATAGAGGAAAGAGTGGCTGTCGCTTTCGCGGAAAAAGCCATCCTTGCCCGCCAGATCGCGGGCGATTTCGGACCAGCCCGGTTCGGGCGCCGGGACAGCGGTTGCGAGCTGAAGCGCATCACCTGCGCGGAACAGCACCCGCGCCACCTTCACCCCGTCGCTTTCGCGTTCGGACAGCACCTCGTTCGTGCCCAGCGGACGCAGCACGCCAAACCCGCCCGAGCCACCGCGGATATCGGTGAACATGCGCGCGCCGGGTTTCAGCACGCGCCCGAAGACCGGCAGGAAATCCTTCAGCTTGCCCTCTTTTTCAAAGCCCGGAAGATGGGCAATGACATCCGCGGGCTGCACGTCTTCCAGCGTGCGGGCGATGGTCACGCGGTCTTCCGGCATGCCCAGCCCGATCAGATAGTCGCGGTATTCCGCGATGGCCCGGCTTGGCTGGTCGGGGAACTGACCATGCGCGTCGACATCGACGATCTGCACGGCAGCGCCCCAGCGCTTCCAGATCTCATAGGCCAGCGGACGCGAGCGGCCACCGATATCGGTGAAAGTCTCCACCGTCTCAAGATCGACACTCTCGACCAGTTCGCCATCCAGCAGCCGCCAGCCGCGCGCGCGCAGCGGCGCGTCCTCGGCCCGCAGCCCGTGCTTTTCCATCAGTTCATAAATGAAGCTGCCCTTGCTGGGCACGCCATTGTGGCGCAGCGAAAGTTCGCGCTTGTTCGAGGCCCAGAGATGCATGCCGGTGGTATTTTCGGTGATCTTCGGATGCACGCGGCGCGCGGCGCGGATCACGTCCAGCCGTTCGGGAAAGGTCACCGGATAGAAGGCGTCAACAGGCTGGGCCAGATCGGTCAGCCCCAGCTTGCGGGCGAAATAGGACACCATGGTTGGGCCCCAGACCCCCCATTTCTGCTGGCTGACATGCAGCGGCGTGCCTGCGGCGGCCAGCGCCCGGTATTCCGCCTTGACACGGGGTTTCAGGAATTCGGGGATCGCATACTGATCCGAGGTGAAGTCCAGCATCTCGTCCAGCATCGCGCTGTCGGCGGGCAGACCCAGCACGGCATTGTTGATGCGCGGGCTGCCCTGGCTGACCTCGCGCAGCTCCAGCCCGAAGACATAGTCGCTGTCATAGTCGAGAGGACGCCAGCAATAGACATCAGTATCGACCCAGATCATGCCCGGACATTTCTTCATCATGTGCAGGCGGAACAGGTCGGCGAACAGCGCATAGCTGTCCTTGCCTTCGTATTTGATGAAATTGTCGGTATCAATGATCTCGCGCCCGTCGCGGCGGATCACGCCTTCGGGCACATTCGGGATGTCGTCATAAGAGAAGAGCGTGATCTTCTGGCCCTGATCGACGAAGGATTTCAGGCAAAGCTGCTCCATCCAGCTCAGGCTGCCCCCGATCCACAGCGTTCCGACCTCGCGCACTCGTGCCATGCCCTTACCCTTCGTCACAAAATCCGGCCCGTCTGCAGGATCAAACCGCGATTTTCTTGCTGCCCGCCCCGATACTTCGGGGATTATTGTAGTTTTTTCGTCAACAGTGTGACCAAGTTCCGCTGATTTGCCAATAGAACCCATAAAATTCCCCTGCCGCAGCTTTGCCCGACTGTGGCCATTATGCTAGCCTAACCTGAAGTCGCGACACGACGACGCGAGGCGAAGGACAGGCGGCTTATGCCGAAAGACCAGACAGAACCGCGGCCGCTGCGCCGCAGGCGGGCCAAAGGGCCCGGCGCGGTGGTGCTGCGCCGGACACTGGCCGCGCGTGCGACAGGGCTGGAGGGGTTGCCGCTGGTGCTGGATGCCGTCGATCTGGGCGATCATTTCCGCGTCTTTCTGGGCCATGGCACCGATACCGCGCGCTTCCTGCCTGACGGTGCGGAAGGCTGCGCGCTGCCGCTGGAAATCCGGGCGCTGTCGGGATCGGCGCTGATCGCAGCCCGGCCCGATCCGGCGGGCGGTGCCGATCTGGCGCTGACTGAAGGCGACCGGCTTGCCCTGTCCCCTTCCCCGGCGGAGCATGACCTGTTCCGCGACCTCAACACGATCTTCGGTTTCCGGCTGGAGGAAAGCGCCGCGCAACTGGCCGAGGGGCTGATCTATCATCACCGCCATCACGGGCTGCAAGCCGCGCTGATCGTCAACCGGCTGCCCGGCGCCGACCCCGAGGGGTTCGCCACGCAATTGCGTGCCGCGCTGGGGGACGTGCCGGTGACAGTGGTGCTGCTTGACTGCCCGGTGCCGCTGGGCAAGCCCGATCTGGGGCCGGAAAACCATTTGTTCCTCGCCCCCGATGCGCCGGGCAAGGACCGGATGGAACAGCCCGCGCCGGACCCCTGGCGCAGCCCGCTGGGCGAGGGCATCCTCTACGAGGCTGTCAAATGGCGGTTTCTGGCGGAGGCGCGGGCGGTGCTGACCCTGGATGTGACCGACATCCTTGCCCCTCCGCCCCCCGGCACGCCAACCGCGTTCGAGCTTTGTACCCGGTCGAAGAATGGGGTGATCCTGCTGATCGGGCACCGTATCTACCCGTGGCGGGTGCGCGCGAACCGCGAGGCGCGCTTTGGCGATCACATCTGCCGTCAGTTCGATCAGCGGCGCGGTCTCGCCCGCTGGGGTGTGGCCCCGGCACAGGCCGGGCTGGAGAACAGCTGGCGCATGGTGCGCGTCAGCTATGCCAAGCCGGAAGAAGGCGGCATCGCGCATTTCTGGCGGGCCATGGCCATCCGCGTGCCGGGCGCGCCGTCTGGTGCGCTGGCCCCCAAGACCTCGCTGATAGAGGATGAGGCTTTGCTGGCGCTGGCCGAAGGCCCGCTGGGTCATGCCCCCGTGCGTGCGCCGGTGTCGAAAGCCCGCCCCGCCCCGGCCCGTGCCGTCGAAGGCGGGCGCACCGCCATCGTCACCACGATGAAGAACGAGGGGCCCTTCATTCTGGAATGGCTGGCTTATCACCGTGCCATCGGGGTGGATGATTTCCTGATCTACACCAATGATTGCACCGACGGCACCGATACGATGCTGGAACTGCTGACCGCCAAGGGCATCGTGCAGCACCGTATCAACCCCTATGTGCCGGGGGGCGAGCTGAAGCCGCAACATGCCGCGCTGCAAGCCGCCGAGAAAGAGCCGGTGATGCAGGATTGCGGCTGGGGCATCTGCATGGATGTCGATGAATTCATCGACATCAAGATCGGTGACGGCACGCTGAAGGCGCTGTATCACGCCATGGGCGAAGCCAACATGATCTCGCTCACATGGCGGCTGTTCGGCAATGCCGAGGTGCATCGCTATGAAGACCGTTTCCTGATCGAGCAGTTCGACCGTTGCGCGCCCGAACTGATCCGCAAACCGCATCAGGCCTGGGGCTTCAAGACCCTGTTCCGCAATATCGACATCTACAAGAAGCTGGGCGTCCACCGTCCCAAGGGGCTGAAACCCGATCTGTGGTCCGAAGTGCGCTGGCTGAACGGCTCGGGTCGGCCCATGCCGCACGAGGCCTACCGCAATGCCTGGCGCTCCACCACCGACACCTATGGCTATGACTGGGTGCAGCTGAACCATTATGCCGTGCGCAGCGCCGAAAGCTTTCTGGTCAAGCGCGACCGGGGCCGGGTGAACCATGTCGACCGCGATCAGGGGCTGAACTACTGGTTCCGCATGAACCACAATCTCGACCGCGACACCTCGATCCAGCGGATGATCCCGGCGGCGCGGGCCGAATATGACCGTCTGCTGTCCGACCCCGAGATTCGCGCCGCGCATGATCATTCCGTCGCCTGCCACCGCGAGAAGATCACCGCCCTGATGCAGACGGAAAACTACCGCGCCTTTTACGCCGAACTGACCGGCCCGCGGATGGAGCGGCTCTGCCGCTTGCAGCATCATTTCGGATCGGCCGTCTTTGCTGCCGGACCGGGCGTCATCCCGCCCGACCTGCACGAACGCGACCTGCCCGCCGACTATTTCTTCACCGTGGAACACCACGGCGAAGCCGAGCATTGACAGGAGAGTATATGGGTAACGATGTCTACACGCTCATCACCACGATGAAGAACGAAGGGGCTTTTCTCGTGGAATGGGTGGCGCATCACAAGGTGCTCGGGTTCGACAATCTGGTGATCTGTCACAACGATTGCGAGGACACGACGGCGCAGATGATCAAGCGCCTGTCGAAAATGGGCCTGTGCCAGGGTCATCCCACACGCTACCGGCCCGGCCAGTCGATCCAGCGCCGTGCCCTGCGTCAGGCGCTGCAATATGATGCGGTGAAGACCGCGGACTGGATCTATGTCTGCGACGCGGACGAGTTTCTGGCCTCGCGTATCGGAGACGGCTCTGCCCGCGATCTGGTGGCAGCGGCGACGCCCGAGGTGGAGGCGATCTGCGTGCCCTGGCGGACCTTTGGCACCGGCGGGCAGAAAGAGTTCAGGCCCGGCCGCATCACCCCGCAATTCACGCAGGCCAATGCGACGACCGGACCGAAGGCCATCGAATACGCCTTTCCGAAAACCCTGTTCCGGGGCGATGTGGTGCAGCACATGCGGCGGCTGGGCGTCCACACGCCGGTGGTGAAACACGATCTGGGCCGCGAACTGCGCCGTGAGGTGCCGGGCGGCATCCCGGTCGAGCAGGGCAAGTCGATCCTGCATGTGCAGGCCGATTACTCCAGGGCGCAGGTGAACCATTACCAGTTGCGCTCGATGGACAGTTTTCTGGTCAAATCGGCGCGCGGCAAGGTGAACCACGTCAATGACAAGATGGAATTCGGCTATTGGGTGCGCAATGACACCAACGAGGAAGCCTGCGATCTGATCCGCCGCTATGACGAGGCGGTGGAGAAGTGGATGGCCGATCTGCTATCCGACCAGCGGCTCAACACGCTGCACAACCGGGCCGTCCGCTGGCACGAAAACAAGATCGCCGAACTGCACGCCGATCCCGACTTCGGCCAGATGATCGGCCGGATCGAAGGCCACCGCGCCCGCATGGCCGCCGGCGATGCGGCAGAGGTCGAGGGCAAGGCCTATGACGGCGACGCCGATGTCGGCGACGAGGACGAGGCTGACGCCGCCTGATGCGCGCGCTGGCCGTCACCTCGGTGAAGAACGAGGGCGCCTTCCTTCTGGAATGGCTCGCCCATCACCGGGCTGTGGGTTTCACCGACTTTCTGGTGTTCTCGAACGACTGCGAGGACGGCACGGATGCGATGCTCGACCGGCTGCACGCGCTGGGCTGGCTGACCCATGTGCGCAATCCCGGCCCCTGGGAGGAAGGCCCGCAATGGGCGGCGCTGAAAGCGGCGGATCGTCACCCGCTGAAGGCGCAGGCGGATTGGGTGATGTTTCTCGATGTCGATGAATTCGTGAACATCCACACGGGTGACCGCACCCTGTCTGCGCTGCTGGCGGCCCTGCCCGAGGCCACTGCGATCCCGCTCACCTGGCGGATGTTCGGCAATTGCGGCGTGATCGGACCGCTGGAGGGCCGGGTCACCGAAAGCTTTACCCACGCGGCACCTGCGGTGCTGCACTGGCCCTGGCGGGCCGCGATGTTCAAGACGCTGTTTCGCAACGACGGAACCTATCGCAAGATGGGGGTGCATCGCCCGCGCGCGCCGGATCGCGAGCGGCTGGCGTCGGCACGCTGGTTTGATGGCGCGGGACGGCCGCTGCCCCCGGCTTTTGCCACCGGGCGGGTCTTTTCCGACTTCGGACAGGACAATTACACCCTCGCGCAACTGAACCACTATGCCCTTGGAAGCATGGCAGATTATCTGGTGAAATGCGACCGGGGCCGCGCCAACCGCGCGGCAGAGCCGTTTGATATGGGCTACTGGATCGAACGGAATTTCTGCGCGGTCGAAGATCGGTCGATCCTTGCGCTCGACAGCCGGGACCTGCGTGACACACTGTTGGGTGATCCCGTGCTGGCCGGTCTTGATGCGCAGGCGCGCGACTGGCGGCGCCATCGCTTCACCACGCTGATGGAACAGGAGCCGTGGCGGGCGCTGTTCGGACGATTGCTGCTGGCCCCGCCCAGCCGGGTGCTGAGCCGTGCGGAAGCCATGCAGATCCTGCGCCATGCCCGCGCGGCGCCGGAGGTTGCGGGCGGATCTGAAAAACGGTCTGTTTCCACTTAGAGGCGAGATGTCACTTGGCTGCCCACTTGTCTGCCCGCTTTGGCCACGCGAGATTGGCATAATAAGTGGAATGACCTGAATTCTTGTGATTGGACTCCATGGCTATGACAGTGACCGCGACAGACCGCAGTGCCCGTTACGACGCTTCGGCCGCGACCAGTCACGCCGCATGGATGGCGCGTCTGGAGGAAATCACCGAGGAAGAGGGCTATTTCGAACCGCTGGGCACCCGGCATTTCGCCTTCTTCGCCGATGAGGGGCCGACGCTGCTGGTCACGTTCGAGACGCTCGAATCGATCCGCGCGCGTCCCGAGCAGATGCCAGAGGGCTGTCAGGCGGTGGCGCGCAACGGCTGGTCGCATCTTTGTGTCATCGCCGACGGCGACACCTGGTATCGCGACCCGGCGGTCTGGCGCTATTTCGACCGGCTGGTCGACGACGCCTTCTTCGAGGATTTCGACCGCGTGGTGTTCTATGGCGCCGGGATGGGCGGCTACGCGGCCTGCGCCTTCTCGGTCTGTGCCCCCGGCGCAACCGTGCTGACGATCAACCCGCGCGCCACGCTGGACCCGTCCATCGCGCCCTGGGACCGCCGTGACCTGGCGAAGCGGCGGCTCGATTTCACCTCACGCTATGGCTATGCCCCCGACATGATCGAGGGCACCGGCGAGGTTTTCGTCATCCACGATCCGCACAGCCTTGAGGATTCGATGCATGCGGCGCTGTTCACCAAGCCTTTCGTGCAAAAGCTCCGCACGCCCTGGCTTGGGGATCGGGTGCAGGACAGCCTGATCACCACTGGCATCCTGCCCGGCCTGATCGACGCGGCGGGTGAAGGGCGGCTGACCCCGGCCCTGTTCGCCCGCGAATGGCGCAAGCGCCGCGAACACGGGCCGTATCTGAAGGCCCTGCTGCACCAGACCGAAACCCGTGGTCAGACCCGGCGGTCGCTGGCGATCTGCCGGTCTGTCGCAGAACGGATGAACGCCCCGCGCTTCCGGCGGCATGTCGCCACGCTGGAGGCCCGGCTGGCGGACGGGGCGGACTGACCGCCCCGGCGCGGTTCAGAGCGTTTCGGCCAGCGCCCGCAGATCGGCGCTGCGCTGTTCGGTCAGTCGCGCGCGGCAGGAATAGATGACCATTGGCTCCGCCGAGCCGCCGTGCATCGTATAGCCTTCGGCCGCGCAGGCGGCATCGCGAAACTCGATCCAGGCGCGCTGCGCCTGTTTCAGATATTCGGCCGCCCCGCGCTGATCTGCGGGCAGGCCGGCATCCAGCGCCTGCATCCGGGCGCGCGCCTCTTTATAGGCCGCATTCAACTCGGCATCGGCGCGATTCCAGTCCTGTTCCGCGCAATAGGTCATTTCCATCTGGAAGGTCGGATTGGCACAATCGACTTCCTGCGCACTGGCGGGCACCGCCAGCAGCACCAGTAAAGCAGAGAGTTTCATGCTCATACGGCCTTTCCGTCATAGGCATAGGCACGCGCCGCCAGTTCACGCGGGTCCACCCCGTCCAGGCAATTGACGTTCACCGCCACCATTTCCGCCCCGTCCGGGCCCTTGCCGGTCGAAAAGCTCTGGATGCCGCAGGTCTTGCAGAACAGGTGATGGATGACATGCTTGTTGAACTGGTATTCGGCCAGATTGTCACCACCCCGCTCCAGCACGAAATTCGCAGCCGGGGCAAAGACCAGCACTGAGCCCAGTTTCTGACACCGCGAGCAGTTGCAGGTCACCGGCTGGTCAAGGCTCGCCTCGACATGATACCGCACCGCGCCGCACTGGCAGCCCCCTTCGTAACGCATCGCAATCTCCTCATCCGCTGCTGCCCGACTCTAGGCCCGGCGGCGGCCCCGAATCCACTGGAAAATCGGCGCCGCTTGCGGTAGCGCGAAGACATGACCCAGAGCCTCACCCTCCGCCGCCCCGATGACTGGCACCTGCACCTGCGCGATGGCGCGATGCTGCAAGGCGTGCTGCCCGAAACCGCCCGCCATTTCGGCCGCGCGATCATCATGCCGAACCTCGTACCGCCGGTGGTAACCGGCGCGCAGGCCGCCGCCTACCGCGACCGGATCCTCGCCGCCCTGCCCGAAGGCGCCGCGTTCGAGCCGCTGATGACGCTCTACCTCACGGAAGACACCGAGGCCGCCGACGTGCGTGCGGCAGCGGCAAGCGGGCTGGTGAAGGCGGTGAAGCTCTACCCCGCCGGGGCCACCACCAACAGCCATGGCGGCGTGCGCAACTTTGAGAATGTTCGCGCGGTGCTGGAAACCATGGCCGAGATCGGCCTGCCGCTTTGCGTCCATGGCGAGGTGACGACGGCAGAGGTCGACATCTTCGACCGCGAGGCGGTGTTCATCGACACGGTGCTGGACCCGCTGCGCCGTGCAACACCCGGTCTGCGCGTGGTGATGGAACATATCACCACCGAGGAAGGCGTGGCCTATGCCCGCGCGGGCGGCCCTGATCTGGGCGCGACCATCACCACCCATCACCTGATCATCAACCGCAACCACATCCTCGTGGGCGGGATCAAGCCGCATTACTACTGCCTGCCGGTGGCCAAGCGCGAAAAGCATCGGCTGGCGCTGCGCGCGGCATCCACCAGTGGCGAGGACTGCTTCTTCCTTGGCACCGACAGCGCGCCGCATGTCGATGCGTTGAAGGAACATGCCTGTGGCTGCGCCGGATGTTTTACGGCGACCAACACCATATCGATCCTCGCCCATGTGTTCGAGGAAGAGGGTGCGCTGGACCGGCTGGAGGCTTTCACCTCGCGGAACGGCCCGGCCTTCTACCGCCTGCCCGTCAATCCGGGCACGATCCGGCTGGTGAAGCACGAAACCGCCCATGCCTACCCGTCGAAGATCATCACCGAGGCAGGGCCGGTCACGGTCTTCGATCCGGGCTTCCCGCTGTTCTGGGGTGTCGCCTGACGCAAGCCCGACAGGCGCCGGGCCGGGTTCGGCGCCTGTTTCCTGACGGCGCGCAGACCGACCGGCGGTCTTTTCTTTCGGCGCAGGCTCGGCTAAGCCGCAGCCACCCCGCCCTCCCGCCGAAAGGACCGCCATGATCCCCGCCGCCTTCCCCCCGAAAGAAGAAATCGCCCGCCTCACCGCCCGCGCCTTCCTGGAAATCGGCGCGGTGCATTTCAACGCACGCGAGCCTTTCACGCTGGCCTCCGGCCTGCCTTCGCCCACCTATATCGACTGTCGCAAACTGATCTCCTATCCGCGCGTCCGGTCGATGCTGATGGATTTCATGGCCGTCACCGTGATGCGCGACGCCGGGTTCGAGGCTTTCGACAATGTGGCGGGTGGTGAAACCGCTGGCATCCCCTTTGCCGCGCTGGTGGCCGAACGTCTGGCGCTGCCGATGACCTATGTGCGGAAGAAGCCCAAGGGCTATGGCCGCAATGCCCGCATCGAGGGCGCGATGACCGAGGGCCAGCGCGTCCTGCTGGTCGAGGATCTGACCACCGATGGCGGATCGAAACTGTCCTTCGTCGATGCGATCCGCGAAACCGGCGCGACCTGCGGCTGGACCTCGGTGATCTTCTACTACGGCATCTTCAGGGAAACCGAGGAGCGGCTGGCCGAACATGGCGTACGGCTGAGCTATCTCTGCACCTGGTGGGACATGCTGACCGAGGCGCGTGCGCAGGGCAGTTTCGACGCCGAGACGCTGGCCGGGGTGGAGGAGTTCCTCAACGATCCGCGCGCCTGGCAGGAAGCGCGCAAGGGCTGAGCCGCATCGGCGGAACCACGCCGAGGCGGAACCACCGCCTGTGGGCAGATCGGGGATAAAACCGGCGCCGAATCGCGCGGCTTGCGGTTTTTCCGCCCCTCGCACCGCATCATGTGGTAGGATCAGGCTGGCGCCCCACTAGGGGGCGTCGGCGGGCCGAATCCGTCCACAGGCTTATCCCGCCACTTATGCGCCTTGCCCCACGGCCTTCCCACAGGCTATCGCAGGGGCCGGGCGCGGGGATCGGGGCACGCGCCGCACAGAAGAAACGACAGGCCAGAGGGCCGGGGCACGGGGTTCATGAACGAGATCACGGCAGTCAAATCGGCCGAGACCGAAGACACGCTTCCGCACAACATCGAAGCCGAACAACAGCTTCTGGGCGCGATCCTGACCAACAACGATGTCTATGACCGCATCGCCAGTCTGGTGAAATCGGAACATTTCTATGATCCGGTCCATGCCCGCATCTTTGAAATCGCGGCCGCCCGCATCCAGAAGAATGCGCTGGCCTCGCCGGTGACGCTGAAGGCGTTTCTGGAAGATGATGCGGGTCTGAAGGAGTTGGGTGGCCCCGCCTATCTGGTGCGCCTTGCCGGTGCCGCGATCAGCGCCTTTGCCGCACGCGACTATGCGCAGATGATCTATGACCTTGCGGTGCGGCGCGAACTGATCGGTCTGGGCCGCGACATTTCCGCCAAGGCGGCCAAGGTCGATCTGTCCTCGGAACCGCGCGAACAGATCACCGAAGCGGAACAGCGGCTGTACAAGCTGGGCGAACAGGGTGTGGCCGAACGCGGCTTCCAGTCCTTCCTGAAGGCGGTGACCGAGGCGGTGAACAGCGCCAATGCCGCCTATCAGCGCGGCGGCGGTCTGGCGGGCATTTCCACCGGCCTGATCGACCTCGACAAGAAGCTGGGCGGCCTGCATGAAAGCGACCTGATCATCCTCGCCGGGCGCCCCTCGATGGGGAAAACTTCGCTGGCCACCAACATCGCCTTCAACGTGGCCAAAGCCTATCGCCGGGGCCGCAAGACCGATGGCCAGGAAGGCGCGGTCGACGGTGGTGTCGTGGGTTTCTTCAGCCTCGAGATGAGCGCCGAGCAGTTGGCTGCGCGGATTCTCTCGGAAGCCTCGGAAGTGCCATCGGAAAAGATCCGCCGGGGCGACATGGAGGAATTCGAGTTCCGCAAATTCGTCGACGCCGCGAAAGAGCTGGAAGCCTGCCCGCTTTACATCGACGACACACCCGCCCTGCCGATCAGCCAGGTAGCCGCCCGCGCCCGCCGCCTGAAGCGGACACACGGGCTGGATGTTCTGATGATCGACTACCTTCAGCTTCTGAAAGGCTCGTCCAAAGGCTCCGAGGCGAACCGGGTGCAGGAGGTCAGCGAGATCACGCAAGGTCTGAAGGCCATTGCGAAAGAGCTGAACATCCCGGTGATTGCCCTGTCACAGCTTTCGCGTCAGGTGGAAAGCCGCGAGGACAAGCGCCCGCAATTGAGCGACCTGCGCGAATCCGGCTCCATCGAACAGGATGCCGATGTGGTGATGTTCGTGTTCCGCGAGGAATATTATCGTGAACGCGAGAAGCCCGCAGATCACGAGCTTGAGAAGATGGCCGCCTGGCAGGACATGATGTCGAAATGTCATGGCAAGGCCGAGGTCATCATCGGCAAGCAGCGTCACGGGCCGATCGGCACGGTGGAGCTGAGTTTCGAGGGCCGTTTTACCCGCTTCGGCAATCTGGAGAAGCACTGGGAGCCGCGTGGCGACGAAGGGTTCTGAGGCTCAGGCCCGCCGCCCCGCGCGGCCGCAGATTTCTTCAGGGAAATTTGCAAATCCGCTGGAACGGATCTGGTGCGCCGGGCGGCCGCCATTTCCCCTTGACCTTCCCGCCCGCCCTGTCAAAACCGCTTCATGGCTACTGCGACCCTGACCATTGACCTTGATGCCATCGCCGCCAACTGGCGCGCGCTGGACCGGATGAGTGACCCGACCACCCAGACTGCTGCGGTGGTAAAAGCCGATGCCTATGGGCTTGGCGCCAAACGCGTTGTGCGTGCGCTGGCCGAGGCCGGGGCGCGGCGGTTCTTCGTGGCCGTGGCCGAGGAAGGCGCCGCCGTGCGGCAGGCACTTGGCCCCGGACCGCAAATTTGCGTGCTGTCCGGCCATATGGCGGGCGACACCGAGATGGTGCATGACCTCGACCTGACGCCAATGCTCAATTCGGTGGAACAGATCACCCGGCATCTGGAAAGCCTGCCCGGCCATCCGTTCGGGGTGCAGCTCGATACCGGGATGAACCGTCTGGGGCTGGAAGCCCCGGAATGGGAGGCGGTGGCGGCGCTGGTGCTGGAACAGGGCCCGGAACTGGTGATGAGCCATCTGGCCTGCGCCGACGAGCCGGGCCATCCGCTGAACGAGGCGCAACTGGCCGAATTTCACGCCATGACCGACGGGATCGGCGTGCCACGCAGCCTTGCGGCGACCGGCGGCATCCTGCTGGGGCCGGATTACCATTTCGAACTGACCCGCCCCGGAGTGGGTCTGTATGGCGGCCGTCCGTGGGAAAGTGCGCAGCCTGTGGTGGCGCTGGCCCTGCCGGTCATCCAGATCCGCGAAGTCGCGGCGGGCGAGATCGTGGGCTATTCCTGCGGCTATACTGCCGAGGAGCCGCGGCTGATCGCCACCGTTGCCGCTGGCTATGCCGACGGGCTGACCCGGCGCTACTCCAATGCCGCGACGCTGTGGGATGGCGAGGTGCCCTGCCCCATCGTCGGCCGTGTTTCGATGGACCTCATCACCGTCGATGTCAGCCATCTGCGCGACATTCCCCGCACGCTGGACCTGCTGGGACCGATGCAGGGGGTGGATGATCTGGCCGATATTGCCGGGACCATCGGCTATGAAGTGCTGACATCGCTCGGGCACCGCTATACCCGCCGCTACGCAACGACCACCACGCGGGGGCAGGTGTGAGCCTTCTGTCGCCGGTTGCCGCGCTGGGGCGCGTGACGCTGGGCCTGCTGGCGCATCTGGGCCGGGTGGCGATCTTTGCCGCGCAGGTGGTCAGCCACATCTTCCGCCCGCCATGGTATCCGCGCGAGTTCTTTCATGCGCTGATGCAGATCGGCTGGTTTTCCCTGCCCGTGGTGGGCCTGACCGCCCTTTTCACCGGCGGCGCGCTGGCCTTGCAGATCTATGCCGGCGGCGCGCGCTTCAGCGCCGAGGCGGTGGTGCCCGCCATCGTGGCCATCGGCATGGTGCGCGAGCTGGGGCCGGTGCTGGGCGGTCTGATGGTGGCGGCGCGCGTCGCCTCCTCCATCGCGGCGGAAATCGGCACGATGAAGGTGACCGAACAGATTGACGCGCTGGTCACCCTGTCCACCAACCCGCTGAAATACCTTGCCGTGCCCCGCGTCGTCGCGGCCACGCTGGCGGTGCCGGTGCTGGTGGGCGTGGGCGATGCCATCGGCATCATGGGCGGCTGGCTGGTCGGGGTGAACCGGCTGCATTTCAATTCGGCCGCCTATCTGAAGAACACCATGGATTTCCTTGAGGTCTGGGACGTGTCGTCGGGCCTGTTCAAGGGCGCGGCCTTCGGATTTCTGGTGGCGCTGATGGGCTGCTATCACGGCATGCATTCGGGTCGTGGCGCGCAGGGTGTGGGGGCTGCGACCAAGGCCGCCGTGGTGTCTGCCTCGGTGCTGATCTTCGCGGCAAACTACCTGCTGACGGAGCTGTTCTTCTCATGATCGAGCTTTCCGGCGTCCACAAGACCTTCGGCAGCAACAAGGTGTTGCGCGGCGTGGATCTGACCATTGCCAGCGGCACCTCCATGGTCATCATCGGTGGCTCGGGCACCGGCAAGTCGGTGCTGCTGAAATGCATTCTCGGGCTGGTGACGCCGGATGCGGGGCAGATTACGCTGGACGGGCAGGATGTGACGCGGGGCGACCGCGATGCCTTTCTCGCGCGGTTCGGCATGTTGTTTCAGGGCGGCGCGCTGTTCGACAGCATGCGCATCTGGGAAAATGTCGCCTTCCGCCTGCTGCGCGGCACGCTGAAACGCTCCAAGACCGAGGCGCGCGAGATCGCCATTGAAAAGCTGCGCCGCGTCGGGCTTGGTCCGCATGTGGCCGACCTCTACCCCGCCGAGCTTTCGGGCGGCATGCAGAAGCGTGTCAGCCTTGCCCGCGCCATCGCAGCCGAGCCGGAGATCATCTTCTTCGACGAGCCAACCACCGGGCTGGACCCGATCATGTCGGGTGTCATCAATGATCTGATCCGCGAGATCGTGACCGAGATGGGTGCGACCGCCATGACGATCACACACGATATGTCCTCGGTCCGGGCCATCGCCGACAATGTGGCAATGCTGCATGGCGGCAAAGTACGATGGACCGGGCCTGTATCGGAAATGGACGCGACGCCAGACCCTTACGTCCAGCAATTCATCCATGGCCGCGCCGAAGGCCCCATCGAATCGCTGCGCTGAGCCAGCACTCCTCCGGCAAATTTCCCGCCCAGGTTGCGGCGCACGTTTCCGGCATGGAAACAATACATGCGATCCACTGGATTTTTCAGGCGTTTTCCGCAATCATGGCGAAAATGTGTTGCCTTTGAGGCATTGAGCGGAATTCTGGAACAAATTCGTTAACGGGGGTTTCGCATGTTCGACAGTCACGGTCCTCTGGTCCGGCAGGCCCAGGGCGTTGCGCAATCCCTCGCCTTCGGGGCCATCGTCTCGGTCACCGCTTTCCTCTGCCTTTCCAGTCTGCTGGCGGCGCTTGGCCAGATGCCATGGCCGAGCATGACACTGGCATGGGGAGATGTGCCCCTGCCCGATGCCGGCATGTGGGTGCAACTGGCGCTGACCCTCCTGATGCTCTGCATCTGCTTCTTCATCCCGGCCAATACCCGGATGCTGCGGCTGGAGAAGAGCCACCGCTCTTTCCAGATCGGGATGGAGGATGTGAAGCGCGCCTACAGCCTTGCCCATGCCGCCGACCGGACAGGCGTGTTCAGCCTGTCGAACGAGTTCGAATCCATGCGACAGCGGATGGAACTGCTGCGCAAGCACCCCGATCTGCGCCATGTTGAACCCGAACTTCTGGAACTGGCGGCGCAGATGTCCTTCCAGTCGCGCGATCTGGCCCGCGCCTATTCCGACGACAAGGTGAACCGTGCCCGCGAATTCCTGAAGGCGCGGCAGTCCGATGCCGACCTGCTGTCCGAACGCATCAAGCTGGCGCGCATGACCTGCGATGAGCTAAAGCGCTGGCTGACCGATGTGGAGGCCGAGGAACGCCGCAACCATACCCAGATTCGCCGGCTGGAGGCCGATCTGCGCGAGGTGCTGCCCTCTCTCGGCTATGATTTCGACGAACCACGCGAGGCGAATGTGGTGCCGCTGGCGCTGCACAACGGCAAGACCGACGGGCCGAAGAGCGACGGGCTGCACTGACCGCATCTTGCGGCGGGTTGCATTTGCCCCCATGGTCGCGGCCATGTCGCGCGCCCTCAACCTTGCCCTTGCCCTGCTGTTTCCGGTGTCGTGGTTCGCGCCCCTTCTGCGGGCCGGCCTGTTGCCGGTCTTCGGCCTTTCGGAAATCTCGGTCATTTCCGGTCTGCAATCGCTGTGGAAAAGCGATGCGGTTCTGGCACTTGTGGTCACTTTCTGCGCGGTCTTCGCGCCCATGATGAAGGTTCTCGGGCGGGCCCTTCGCGATTTCGGCCTGCTGGACGTGCGCGCCGAACCGGCACTGGCCGTGCTGGGAAAGCTGGCCATGGCCGATGTGTTCCTGATCGCGCTTTATGTCGTGATCGTGAAGGGCGTAGGGCTTGCCACTGTCGAGGTGGCATGGGGACTTTACCTGTTCACCGCCCTCATCCTGATCTCGCTGTTTCTACGGAGCCCGAAATGACCCGTCCCCCGCTGTCGCTGCTTGATCTGACCCGTGTGCGCGAGGATCAGGGGCCTGCACAGGCATTGCGCAATGCGGCGGGAATCGCAGCGCATGTCGAGTCGCTCGGGTTTGATCGTTACTGGGTGGCAGAGCACCACAATATGGTCGGCGTCGCCTCGGCCGCGACGCCCGTGGTTATCGCCCATGTGGGCGCCGCAACCTCGCGCATCCGCATCGGTGCCGGGGGCGTCATGCTGCCCAATCACGCGCCCTATGTGGTGGCCGAACAATTCGGCACGCTGGCGCAGCTGTTCCCCGGCCGGATCGACCTTGGCCTTGGCCGCGCGCCGGGCACCGATGGCGCGACGCTGATCCGCGCGCTGCGCCGCGACCCGCACGGGGCCGATCATTTCCCGCAGGATGTGGTGGAGCTGATGGGCTGGTTCGCCGCCGAAAACAACCTGGGCATCACCGCCGTGCCCGCCGCCGGGACCGAAGTGCAGGCCATCATCCTCGGCTCGTCGCATTTCGGCGCCATGCTGGCCGCCGAACTGGGCCTGCCCTATGCTTTCGCCTCGCATTTCGCCCCTGCGGCATTGCATGAGGCGCTGCATCTTTACCGCGCGCATTTCAAGCCCTCGGACCGGCTGAAGGCGCCGCATGCCATCGTTGCTGCCAATGTGGTCTGTGCGGAAACCGAGACCGAGGCGCGGCATCTGTTCACCACGATGCAGAAGGGCTTTCTGGGCCTGATCCGCAACAACCGCCGCTATCAGATGCCGCCCGGCGATCTGGACTGGACGCCGCGCGAAGAGGCGCATGTGGCGGCCATGCTCAGCAGCCATGCCGTCGGCACGCCGGATCAGGTGCGCGCGGGGCTGGAGGGAATCGTGGCCGCCACGCAGGCGGATGAGCTGATCCTCGTCACCGACACCTGGGATTTCGAGGCGCGCAAGCGCTCGCTGACCCTGACCGCCGAGGCGTGGTTCTGATGGCGAAAGCAACGGTCAGCTACGTCTGTTCCGCCTGCGGGGCGGCCTATACCAAATGGGCGGGCAAATGCGACGCCTGCGGGGCGTGGAACTCCATCGCCGAGGAAGCAGCCCTCTCCGCCGGACCAAAACCCACGGCGCGCGGCCGCACCATCCCCCTGACCGATCTGGCGACCGAGGAAGCCCCGCCGCCCCGCGCCCAAAGCGGCATTGGCGAGCTGGATCGCGTGCTGGGCGGCGGCCTTGTCCCCGCCTCGGCCATTCTGGTCGGTGGCGATCCGGGCATCGGCAAATCGACACTGCTTCTGCAAGCCGCCGCCAGTTTCGCCCGCAAGGGTCTGAAATGCCTGTATATCTCGGGCGAGGAAGCGGCGGCGCAGGTTCGGATGCGAGCGCAACGCCTTGGCCTGCAACAGGCGCCTGTCGGCCTTGGAGCCGAAACCAACCTGCGCGACATCCTGACCACGCTGGATACCGAACGCCCTGCGCTGGCGATCATCGATTCGATCCAGACCATGTGGCTCGATAATGTCGAAAGCGCCCCCGGATCTGTCAGCCAGGTCCGTGCCGCCGCGCATGAGTTGGTAAACTTCGCCAAACGCCGCGGCACGGCGGTGGTGATCGTGGGCCATGTGACGAAGGAAGGCGCCATCGCCGGTCCCCGTGTGCTGGAACACATGGTCGACACCGTGCTTTACTTCGAGGGCGAGCGCGGCCACCAGTTCCGCATCCTGCGCGCGGTGAAGAACCGCTTTGGTCCCGCCGATGAAATTGGTGTGTTCGAAATGGCAGGCGACGGGCTGACCGAAGTGCTGAACCCCTCGGCCCTGTTCCTGTCAGACCGCGAGGCCGCCACCCCCGGTTCCGCCGTTTTCGCCGGGATCGAGGGCACACGCCCGGTGCTGACCGAAATTCAGGCACTGGTCGCGCCCTCCAACCTCGGCACGCCGCGCCGCACGGTGGTCGGGCTTGATTCGGGGCGGCTTTCCACGATCCTCGCGGTGCTGGAGGCGCGCTGCGGCATCCCCTTCGCCGGGCTGGATGTGTTTCTCAACGTCGCGGGCGGCATGCGCGTCACAGAACCCGCCGCCGATATGGCCGTGGCCGCAGCGCTTCTGAGCGCGCGCGAGGATGTGGCAATTCCGCCCGACATGGTGCTTTTCGGGGAAATCTCGCTGTCAGGTGCCCTGCGCCCGGTGGGCCAGACCGAAAACAGGTTGAAAGAAGCGGCGAAACTTGGTTTTTCACAGGCGACACTGCCCGCCCGGTCGAAATCCGGGCAGGCCGAGGGAATGCGCCTGCGCGAGATGGCCGATCTGACGGCGCTTGTCGGCGAAATGTTCGGGGCGGGATAAGCCCCGAGGGGAGACGGGAATGGAAGGTTTCACCATCATTGACGGCGTGGTGGCCGGGGTCATCGTGCTGTCGGCGATCCTCGCCTATTCGCGCGGCCTGATCCGCGAGGCCATGGCCATCCTTGGCTGGATTGGCGCGGCGCTGCTGGCCTATCTGTTTGCCGCCGAGGCACAACCGCTGGTCAAGGAACTGCCGGTCGTCGGCCAGATGCTGGCGGACAGCTGCGAACTTTCGGTCATCGCCGCCTTCGCCGCCGTCTTCGCCGTTGGCCTTGTGGTCGCCGCGATCTTCACGCCGCTGCTGTCGGGCTGGGTGAACCAGACGATGCTGGGCGGCCTTGACCAGGGCCTCGGTTTCCTGTTCGGCGTGGTGCGGGGTGTCGTGCTGGTCGCCATCGCCTTCATCGTCTACGACCGCGCGGTGGCCTCCAATTCCATCCCCATGGTCGACAACTCGCGCTCGGCCAAGGTCTTTGCCTCGTTCCAGGGCAATATCGACGATCAGATCCCCTCGGACGCGCCGGGCTGGATCGTCAGCAAATACGAAGGGCTGGTGAGTATCTGTGCGGCACCGGCGGAACCCGCCGCGCCAGAGGCCCCGGCGACGAACAACTGAATGTGTAAGGGGCGTGACACTCACGCCCCTTCGCATTACATGGGGCGCGAAAGCCCCCCTCGGATTCGGAGAGCCACCATGCGCGCCATCCCCGGCACCCCTTTCGACCCCGTCGAGGACGGCGACAAGCTCAAGGAAGAATGCGGCGTCTTCGGCGTGACCGGCGTCAGCGATGCCGCGAATTTCGTGGCGCTCGGCCTGCATGCCCTGCAACATCGCGGGCAGGAGGCCGGTGGCATCGTCACCTATGACCCGGAACAGGGCTTCAACTCGGCCCGTCGCTTCGGCTATGTGCGCGATAACTTCACCCGCGCTGATGTCATGGCCACCCTGCCCGGCGCCATAGGCATCGGCCATGTGCGCTATTCCACCGCCGGGTCGAAAGGCGCGACCGCGATCCGCGATGTGCAGCCCTTCTTTGGCGAATTTTCCATGGGCGGCGCGGCCATCGCGCATAACGGCAACCTGACCAATGCCGCGCAGCTGCGCAAGGAACTGATCGAGCGCGGCTCCATCTTCCAGTCTTCCTCGGACAGCGAATGCATCATTCACCTGATGGCGCGCTCGATCCAGAAGAACATCGCCGAACGCATCAAGGATGCGCTGCGCCGGGTGGAGGGCGCCTTCTCGGTGGTCGCCATGACGCGGACCAAGCTGATCGGCGTGCGCGACCCGCATGGCGTGCGCCCGCTGGTGCTGGGCCGGATCGGCGACAGCGGCTGGGCCCTCTCGTCCGAAACCTGCGCGCTTGACATCATCGGCGCCGAGTTCGTGCGCGAGATCGAGCCGGGTGAGATGGTGGTGATCGAGGGCAACAAGGTCGAAAGCACCCGCCCCTTCAATCAGGCCCCCTCGCGCTTCTGCATCTTCGAACAGGTGTATTTCTCGCGCCCCGATTCGATCCTGCAAGGCCGCTCGGTTTATGAAACCCGCCGCCAGATCGGCGTGGAGCTGGCCAAGGAAGCCCCGGTCGAGGCCGATCTGGTCTGCCCGGTCCCGGACAGCGGCACCCCCGCCGCCATCGGCTATTCGCAGCAATCCGGCATCCCCTACGCCATGGGGATCATCCGCAATCAATACATGGGCCGGACCTTCATCGAGCCGACGGACGCCATCCGCAACATGGGTGTGCGGCTGAAGCTGAACGTGAACCGCGCCCTGATCCGGGGCAAGCGGGTGATCCTTGTGGACGATTCGGTGGTGCGCGGCACCACCTCGCGCAAGATCAAGGACATGATCCTCGACGCAGGCGCCGCCGAGGTGCATTTCCGCATCGCCTCGCCGCCGACCGCCTGGCCGTGCTTCTACGGTGTCGACACGCCCGAGCGTTCGAAGCTCCTTGCCGCCACCATGACGGAAGACGAGATGCGCGACTGGATCGGCGTCGACAGCCTGAAGTTCATCTCGCTCGACGGGCTTTATCGCGCGGCGGGCGAGGCCGCGGGCCGCGATCCGAAATCGCCGAAATTCTGCGACGCCTGTTTCTCGGGCGAATATCCCATAGCCCCTTCGGACAAGATCGCCGAAGGCTTCGAGATGAAGGCCGCCGAATAAGACCTGCGCGGCCGCGTCGCAGCCGCCGCTCTTGTCCTTTCATCTTGGCTCAAATATCCCACGGGCGTCCGGGGGTGTGAAACCCCCGGGGGCAAACACATTCCCCCGGCTGGAGGTCACCCCGATGAGCCAACGCATCGCAATCGTCACCGGCGCCTCGCGCGGCCTCGGCGCCGCCATCGCCGAGGAACTGGCCTGCCGGGGCTGGCATGTCGTCGCCGTGGCCCGCACCACCGGCGGGCTGGAAGAGGTGGATGACCGGGTGAAAGCCGCCCGCCAGCCCGGCGCGGGCGAGCTGACCCTTGCCCCCATGGACATCACCAATGACGACGCCATGGCCCATCTCTGCCGCGCGGTCTATGACCGCTGGGGCCATGCCGATCTCTGGGTCCATACCGCCATCCATGCGGCCCCGCTGGCCCCGGCGAACTTCCTTGATGTGAAGGACTGGGACAAATCCATCGCCACCAATGTGCGGGCGACCGGCGTTCTGATTCCGATGATGGAGCCGCTGCTGCGCGGCTCCGACCGGGCAACGGCGCTGTTCCTTGACGATCCGCATGGCGGCGAGATGTATTACGGCGCTTATGGTGCCACCAAGGCAGCGCAGATCGCGCTGGCGCGGTCCTGGCAGGCCGAGGCCGCCAAGGTCGGGCCGCGCGTGCTGATCGAAACGCCCGCACCGATGGCCACCGCCACCCGCGCGCGTTTCCACCCCGGCGAGGACCGCAGCCCGCTGGCCGATGTGCGGGCCGAGGCGGCGCGTCTGGTCGCGCTGATCTGACCGTAGTGCCCTCGGAAACCGCAGAGCGGGGGCTGTCTGCCCCCGTCGCCTGCGGCGACTCCCCCGAGGATATTTTCAGACAGAAAATGCCTATTCCAGCCGAGCCGGGAAGCCTTCGGCGCGCAGGTCGGTGCCCAGCAGATCTTCCAGCAGCTTGACGATCTGCGACGATTGCGCGCTGCCGCCATAGGCGGCCTTGCCCTTCAGGAAGGTCTGGTTCACCAGCGAGGCCAGATCCAGCGGCACGCCAAATTCGCGGCCGAAGCCCATGGCAAAGCCCAGATCCTTCAGCGCCAGATCCATGGTGAAGGCGATGTCATAGCTGCCGTTCAGGATCAGCTGGCCCTCGGTCTCATGCACGAAACTGTTGCCGGATGAGGCCCGGATCGCCTCCCACGCGGTTTTCAGGTCCAGCCCGCCGCGTTTGGCCAGCATCAGCGCCTCGCCATCGGCGACCAGATGGATGAAAGCCAGCATATTGGTGATGACCTTGATCACCGCCGCGCTGCCCAGCGGCCCCATGTGGAAATGCTGCCCGCCGATGGCATCCAGCGCAGGCTTGTGCGTCTCGTAAAGCGCAGGCTCGCCCCCCACCAGAACGGTGATCTGGCCGCGCGCCGCCAGATGCACGCCGCCGGTGACCGGCGCCTCCAGCATGGCGACGCCCTGGTCCGCCGCCAGCTGGCCCAGCCGCAGCACATCGTCGCGGCCGAGCGTGGAATTCTCGATCCAGTGCGCGCCGGGTTTCATCACGGGCAGGATCTGCGCCAGCACGGTCTCGCTGATCTGCGGCGAGGGCAGGCAGGTGAAAACGTGATCCACCTCTGCCGCCAGTTCCGCCGCCGAGGTGGCCACCCGCGCGCCCATCGCGCGGTGGCGTTCGGACAGCGCCGGGTTACGGTCGTAGACCGTCACATCGAAGCCCGCGCCGATCAGGCTGGCCGCAAGATGCCCGCCCAGATTGCCCAGTCCGACATAACCGTAGCGCATCATGCCTCTCCGTATCCGACCAGCGCCTTGACCTCGCAGAAGTCATGGATGCCCCAGCCCGCATATTCGCGGCCATTGCCCGATTGCTTGTAGCCGCCGAAGGGCGCGAACGTGTCCCAGTCGGGGTAGTTGAGGCTCACCTGCCCTGCCCGCAGCCGCCGCCCAACAGCGCGCGCCTCGGCCTCGGGCCCCTGCACATAGGCGGCAAGGCCATAGGGCGTGTCATTGGCCATGGCGACGGCCTCATCCACCGTATCATAGGGCAGAATGGCCAGCACCGGGCCAAAGATCTCCTCGCGCGCGATGGTCATGTCATTGGTGACATTGCCAAAGATCGTCGGCCGGGCAAACCAGCCGCGATTGACACCCTCGGGCCGCCCCGGCCCGCCGCAGACCAGCGTGGCACCTTCGGCGATGCCCTTTTCGATCAGCGCCTGCACCTTGTCGAATTGCATGCGGCTGACCAGCGGCCCCATCGTGGTGGCACTGTCGCGCGGGTCGCCGACGACAACGGCCGCCGCCGCCCCCGCCGCGATCTCCAGCGCCGCGTCATGCTGCACGCGCGGCACGAACATCCGGGTCGGTGCGTCGCAGCTTTGTCCGGTATTGCCAAAGCAGCCCTCGACCCCACCGCTGACCGCCGCCGCCAGATCGGCGCCGGGCAGGATGATATTGGCCGATTTGCCGCCGAGTTCCTGCGCCACGCGTTTCACCGTGGGCGCCGCCGCCGCCGCGACAGCCGTGCCCGCGCGCGTGGACCCCGTGAAGCTGACCATATCCACCTCGGGGTGGCTGCTCATCCGCGCACCGACCACCGGGCCGTTGCCGTTCACCATGTTGAACACGCCCTTCGGCACGCCCGCCTCGTGGCAGATCTCGGCAAACAGCGTGCCAGACAGCGGTGCGATTTCCGAGGGCTTCAACACCATGGTGCAACCGGCGATCAGCGCGGGCGCCACCTTGCAGGCGATCTGGTTCATCGGCCAGTTCCACGGCGTGATCAGCGCGCAGACCCCGATGCCTTCGTAAATGATCCGCGTATTGCCGCGCGAATATTCCCAGACCATTTCCTCGGCGGCGGTGATGGTGCTTTCGATATGCACCTGCCCCGCCCAGGCCTGCGCGCCGCGCGCCCATTCGATCGGCGCGCCCATCTCAAGGCTCATCGCCTGCGCGAAATCCTCGTAGCGGCTGTTGTAGACCTCCAGCACGCGGCGAACCAAAGCAATACGATCCGCCAGCGGCGTGGCGGTATAGCTGTCGAAAGCTGCGCGCGCGGCCAGAATGGCACGGTCGGCATCCGCCTCGGAGCCCAGCGCCACCTCGGCCACGATCTCTTCGGTCGCCGGGTTTTCCACCCCGATACGCTCGCCCCCCAGAGGGTCGACCCATGCACCGTCGATATAGAATTTCAGCAGGTTCGCAGGGATCATGGCATCACCGGAAATGGATGTTGAAACGAGCGCGGATGGCGGCATCAACCTCTGGGGCGATCTGGCAACCGGCCTTGGCGAGGATGTCATTCTTGCGCGCAATCGCCCGGTCGAGCAACACCGGCTTGCCTGCCTCGTTCCATTCCTTCGGAGACATGCGATTGCCGACGACCGGATAGACATATTCTGTCTGCATCAGACTCAGCGTCTGGCCAGAGCCGAGGTAATGCCCCGGCCCGCCCAGACAGGCCTCTTTCATCGCGTCGATCGAGGTGGAATCCTCGGTCACGTCGATGCCGCGCACCAGCCGCATGACCTGCCCCAGAATGTCATCCCCCATGATCAGGCTTTCCAGACAGAAGCCCAGCAGCGAGGCATGCATCCCGACCGATTCGTAGCACATGTTCAGCCCGGACAGGCCCGCCAGCGTATTGGTGATGCCCTGTTCCCATCCCGCCTGCATGTCGGGCAGCTTGCTGTCGGTGATGCCCGAGGCGGCACCGCCGGGAAGGTTGTAGAAGCGGTGCATCTGCGCGCAGCCCGCTGTCAGCAGCGCCTGTTCTGCGCTACCGCCCGACATGGCGCCGGTGCGCAGATCGCTGACAAAGGGCCAGGTGCCGAAGATCGCGGGCGCGCCCTTCTGGATGGCGTTGACATAGACCACCCCGGCCAGACATTCCGCCATGGCCTGCACGATGGCCAGCGCGATGGGGGCGGGCGCTGTCGCCCCGGCCTGCCCGGCAGACAGCAGCAGGACCGGCATCCCCCGCCGCACGCAATCCTCCATCACCATGCAGCTTTCTTCGGCGAATTTCATCGGCGGTACGACAAAGCAATTGGAATTGCTGACAAAAGGCCGCGCGCGCCACGCCTCCTCGCCGCCTGCCACCATATGCAGCAGGTCGAAACAGCCCGCCACATGGCTCGGGTCGCTGAACGAGGTGCCGACATGCTTGCGCGTACCCGCAAGACAGCCATAGAGCGTGTTCACATCCATGTCGAAATTGTCCACCACATCGCGGCAGACCATGGTGCGCTGGTAGAAATGGATGTTGTCGAGGTTCTGTACCAGCCGCGCAGCATCATACAGATCCTGCGCCGTCGACTCGCGATAGTCCAAAGTCACCGGATCGACGATATGCACCGCCGCCCCCGCCGTGCCGAAATGCACGTTGGAGCCGCTCAGATGCAGGTCGTATTTCTCATCCCGGCCATACAGCGTCAGGTCGCGCGCGGCGACCGCCAGCATATCCTCGACCAGCGCGCGCGGGAAACGGATGCGCCCGTCATCGCCCAGCACCGCCCCGGCCCCGGTCAGGATCTCGACCCCGCTGGCGGGCGCATTGGCCAGCCCGATGACCTCCAGCGCCTCCAGCGCCTGCGCATGGATCTTCGCCACACCGGCATCGCTCAGCGGCCGGTAACGCCCACCCGGCATCCCGGCCCGCACCGGCCGCAGCGCCTCGGCCAGCGGCGCCGCCCGCACCGCCACCCGCGCCGCCCGCCCACCTGACCGCCGCGCCCGCGACGGTTCGCAAACTTCTCCCGGTTCACTCATCGCACGCTCCTGCCCTGCCTTCATCTTGGCAAAAATATCCTCGGGGGGTCCGGGGGGCAGACAGCCCCCCGGCTTTTCTTCAGTCCGACGGGGCAGACAGCCCCCCGGATTCGGTTCAGATAGCCCTACATCCGCACCCGTGCGGCCTTCGGATCATACATCGGCACCAGCGAGGCCTCGGCCGCATGTCGCACCCCCGCCACCTCGATCTCGTAGCGCGAGGCCAGAACCTCCGCCTCGCTCTCGCCCGCGCAGGGCACATAGCCCATGCCGATGGCCCCACCGAGCGCATGGCCATAGTTGCCGCTGGTCACCGGCCCGACGATCCGGCCATCCCGCACGATGGCTTCGTTATGGAACAGCAGCGGTTCGGGGTCTTTCAGGCGAAACTGAACCATGCGGCGCGAAAGCCCGGCCTCTTCTTTCCGCAGCACCGCCTCGCGCCCGATGAAACCGGGTTTCGAGGTCCGCACTGCAAAGCCAAGGCCCGCTTCCAGCACATGATCCTCGTCGGTGATATCGTGGCCGAAGTGGCGGAACGCCTTTTCGATGCGGCAACTGTCGAGCGTATGCAGGCCACACAGCTTCATCTCCGGCGCGGCTTCCTCCAGCGCCTCGAAGACATGCGCGGCCTGATCGGTCGGCACATAGATCTCCCAGCCCAGTTCGCCCACATAAGTCACCCGATGCGCGCGGGCGAGGCCCATGCCGATCTCGATTTCGCGCGCAGTGCCGAAGGGATGCGCGGCGTTGGAAAAATCGTTCGGGCTGACCCGCTCCATCACCGCCCGCGCTTGCGGCCCCATCAGGCAGAGCACCGCCTCACCCGCCGTCACATCGGTGATGACCGCGAAATCCTCGCCCAGATGCCGCCGCAGCCAGGCCAGATCGCGTTGCAGCGTCGCCCCCGGCACCACCAGCAGGAAGGCGGTTTCCGAAAGCCGCGTCACCGTCAGGTCGCTTTCGATGCCGCCGCGTTCATTCAGCATCTGGGTATAGACGATCCGCCCCGGCGCCACGTCGATCTGATTGGCGCAGACCCGGTTGAGGAAAGCCGCCGCATCACGCCCCTCGACCCGGATCTTGCCGAAGCTCGTCATGTCGAAAAGGCCGACGCCGGTCCGCACCGCCGTATGTTCGGTGCGCTGGTTGTCAAACCAGTTCTGCCGCTTCCACGAATAGCGGTAGTCCCGTTCCTGCCCCTCAGCCGCGAACCAGTTCGCCCGCTCCCATCCCGCGACCTCGCCAAAGACCGCGCCGCGCGCCTTCAGGTGCTCGTGCAGCGGTGATCGCCGCACCCCGCGCGCGGTGGCCATCTGGCGATAGGGGAAGTGATCGGCGTAAAGCAGGCCCAGCGTCTCGCTCACCCGCTCTTTCAGATAGCGGCGGTTCTTCTGGAACGGCTGGGCGCGGCGGATGTCCACCTCCCACAGGTCAAACGGCGCCTCGCCCTCGGTGATCCAATGCGCCAGCGCCATGCCCGCCCCACCGGAGGAGGCGATGCCGACCGAGTTATAGCCCGCCGCAATCCAGTAGCCGCCCAGTTCCGGCGCCTCCCCCAGATAATAGCGATCATCGGGGGTAAAGCTTTCCGGCCCGTTGAAGAAGGTATGGATGCCCGCCGTTTCAAACAGCGGCATGCGGTTGGTCGCCATCTCGAGGATCGGCGCGAAATGGTCCCAGTCCTCTGGCAGGGTGTCAAATTCGAAATCCTCGCGGATGCCGCCCATGCCCCAGGGTTTCGCCTTCGGCTCAAACGCGCCGACCATCATCTTGCCCGCATCGGATTTGTAATAGGCGCATTCATCCGGCACCCGCAGCACCGGCAGATGGCCGAGGCCGTCAATGCCTTCCGTCACCAGATAGAAATGCTCGCAGGCATGCAGGGGCAGCGTGACACCGCTGGAGGCCGCCAGATCGCGGCCCCACATGCCGCCGCAGTTGATGACGACATCGGCGGCGATATGGCCCTGTTCCTCGCCGCGTTGCCAGGACACGCCGGTGACGCGACGGCGGCCATTCTCGGCCGCCTCGGTGACGCCGGTGACCTTGACGTTCTCGGCAATCGTCGCGCCCTGCATCCGCGCGCCTTTGGCCAGCGCCATGGCGATATTGGCCGGATCGCATTGCCCGTCCAGCGGCAGATGCACCGCCCCCACCACGCCATCGGTGTTCAGATGCGGATACATGGCCTTGACCTCGGCGGGCGAAATCTCGTGCACCGCCACGTCGAAGATGCGCGCCACCGTGGCCTGACGCAACAACTCCTCATGCCGTTCCTTCGTCAGCGCGACCGAGATCGAGCCGACCTGCCGCATCCCCGTTTCCACCCCGGTTTCCTGCGCCAGCCGGACGTAAAGATCGGCCGAATATTTCGCCAGCCGCGTCATATTGGCGGAACCGCGCAACTGCCCGATCAGCCCTGCCGCATGCCATGTGGTGCCTGAAGTCAGCCGCTTGCGCTCCAGCAGCACGATGTCGCGCCACCCGGCCTTCGCCAGATGATAGGCGACCGAACAACCCGAGACCCCGCCCCCGATGATCACCGCCCGCGCCTTTTGCGGAAGTTCCGTCATGTCACCGCTCCTGCGCCCGCCGCCTGCGGGCAAAAGTTTTCCGAAAACTTTTGCAAATTTCTTTGCAAGAAATTTGCGTCACGCCCGGATCCGCGCATTGGCCGGATCCCAGAGCGGTTCATCCTTCTGCACCCGCGCTTTCAGCTTCTCGCCGAAGATTTCCACCTCGACCTCGGTGCCCGGCACCGCCAGATCGGCGCGGATCATGCCCAGCCCGATGCAGGCGCCGACGCGGTGGCCCCAGTAGCCACTGGTCAGTTCGCCGACCACCTGACCCTCGTGCCAGATCGTCGACATATAGGGCGGGTCGAAATCGCCGGTCTCGATCACCAGCGTGGCAAAACGCTTGCTGACCCCCGCCTGCTTTTCCGCCTCCAGCGCCGTCTTGCCCCTGAACGCAGGTTTCGACCAGTCGATGAAGCGCTCCAGCCCGCCTTGCAGCAGGGTGTAATCGGTCGAAAGATCGCCTTTCCATGCACGATAGCCCTTTTCCACCCGCAGGCTGTTGAGCGCAAACATGCCAAAGGGTTTCAGCCCATGCCCTTGGCCGGCGGCCATCACTGCCTCCCAGATGCGCGGCGTATCGGCGTTGCGGGAATGGATTTCCCAGCCAAGTTCGCCCGCGAAGCTGACCCGCATCAGCAGGCAATCCGCCCCGGCGATCACCGCCGTCTGCCAGGTCAGCCAGGGGCGGGAAAGATCTGCCTCCGCCACCCCGGCAAGGATGGCGCGCGCATTCGGCCCGGTCAGGATCTGCGTCGCCCAATCGGCGCTTTCATCGGTGAGGCGCAGCCCCGGTTCGAGATGGCGTTCCAGCCATTCGCGGTCATGCGCCTGCGCCGTGGCGGCGGTGATGAGCCAAAGCTCGTCCTCCGCCAGCCGCGCCACCGACATCTCGGTGACGATGCGGCCCTTGTCATCGGCGAAATAGGCCAGCCCCAGCCGCCCGACCGACGGCACCTTGCCGCTGATCTGCCGTGCGAGCCACTCCGCCGCGCCCGGCCCCGTCAGGCGGAAGCGCGAGAAGCCCGGCAGATCCAGAATCCCCGCCGCATCCCGCACCGCCGCGCATTCCTCGGCCACCGCGCCGAACCAGGGACCTTCGCGACGCCAGGTCTGGGTGCCTGCTTCGGATATGTCATCGCCCGGCCGCGCATACCACAGCGCACGTTCCCAGCCGTTATAGGCGCCATACTGCGCGCCCAGCGCCATGGTCTGAGCATGCACCGGGCTGAGGCGGCGGTCGCGCGCCGCAGGCCAGGCATGATGCGGGAAGTGGATGGCATATTCGTGGCCGTAAACCTCCATCCCTTTCTGCACGCAATAGTCGCGATCTTCCCAGCCGGTGAAGCGGCGCGGGTCGCAGGACCACATGTCCCATTCGGTCGCGCCCTCGGTCACCCATTCCGCCAGCACCTTGCCCGCGCCCCCGGCCTGACAGATGCCGAAGGTGAAAACGCAGGCCTCGAAGGCATTGGGCACCCCCGGCATCGGCCCGATCAGCGGATTGCCGTCCGGTGTATAAGGGATCGGCCCGTTGATCACCTTGGTCAGCGCCGCCTTTTCCAGCAGGGGAACCCGCGCCATGGCATCGGCGATATACCATTCCAGCCGCTCCAGATCGTCGGGGAAAAGCTGGAAGCTGAAATCCTCGGGGAAGGGATCGTCCTTCGTCACCCAATGCGCCTTGCAATTGCGCTCATAGGGGCCAAGGTTGAAGCCGTACTTTTCCTGCCGCAGGTAATAGCTGCTGTCCACGTCGCGCAGCAGCGGCAGCTTGTGGCCCACCTCTTTCGACCAGCTTTCGATCTCGGGGATGGTGTCGAACAGCATGTACTGATGGCTCATCACCATCATCGGCACGTCGCGGCCAAACCATTTGCCGACCTCGCGGGCATAGTAACCCGCAGCATTCACCACGAATTCACAGCGGATCTCGCCCTTCGGCGTTGAAACCACCCAGTCGCCGCCCTCGCGCCGCACGCCGGTCGCCGGACAGAAGCGCTCGATCCGCGCGCCCATGGAACGCGCCCCCTTGGCCAAAGCCTGCGTCAGCTGCGCCGGGTCGATGTCGCCGTCATAGGGATCGTAAAGCGCCCCGGTCAGGTCGTGCGTTTCAAGGAAGGGATAGCGCGTGCGGATGTCCTCAGGCGACAGGATATCAAGGTCCATCCCCTGATAGCGCCCCATGCCGACGACACGTTTGAATTCCTGCAAGCGTTCCGCCGTATGCGCCAGCCGGACCGAGCCGGTGACATGGTAGTTCATCGGATAATCGACCTCGGCCCCAAGGCCGCGATAGAGTTGCGCCGAATAGCGCTGCATGTTCATGATCGACCAGCTTGAGGAAAAGGTCGGCACATTGCCTGCCGCATGCCAGGTGGACCCGGCGGTCAGTTCGTTCTTCTCCAGCAGCACGCAATCGCTCCATCCCGCCTTCGCCAGATGGTAAAGCGCCGAGGCCCCGACCGCCCCACCCCCGATGATCACAACCCGCGCCGTCGTCGGAAAATCCGCCATGATCCACTCCCTGTTTGGGCGGAGTATCGGCCCGCATCTTCGCGCTTTCAATTCACCCGGACGCGCCCTATTGATCGGAAAACCCGATCACGGTGCCGCCATGCAGATCGACCTTCTGGACACGTTTCTCGACCTTTGCGAGACGCGCAGCTTCAACCGCACCGCCGAACGGCTGGACGTGACACAAAGCACCGTCTCGGCCCGGATCGCGGCGCTGGAAGCGGCGTTGGGCGCCCGGCTTTTTGCCCGGTCCCGCGCAGGCACCGATCTGACGATGGAAGGGCGGCGCTTCGAATCCCATGCCCGCAGCCTGCGCCATGAGTGGAACGAGGCGCGCCGCCGCATCCGCCTGCCCGACCGCGCGGCACAGCTGATCCGGCTGGGCATCCAGAATGACCTTGCCGCCCAGCATATCGGCGAATGGGTCGCCGATTTCCGCCGCGCCCTGCCGGAAACCGCCTTTTATATCGAGCCCGATTACTCCAATCAGATGTGCGCCGACCTGCTGACCGGGGTGCAGGATTTTGCGGTGATGTTCTCGCCCAAGCCCCACCCCGACCTGCATTTCGAAACCGTGGGCGAAGTGCCCTATGTCATGGTCTCGTCCGAGGCCGAGACGCTGGAACAGGTCAGCCCCGACAGTTTTGTCTTCGCGCATTTCTCGCCCGCATTCGAACGGATGCACCGCGAGGTGACGCCGCAACTCGCGGGTTCCGCCATTTCGGTGGGCCAAAGCGCCACCGTCGCCAGCCTGCTGACCGCGATGGGCGGCGCGGGTTATGTGCTGGAGAAAACCGCGACCGGGCTTGTTGCCAGCGGCCATTTTCGCCGGGTGAGCGATGCGCCGGTGCTGCGCCAGCCGGTCTATGCCGCATTGCACCTGCGGCACCGCATCTCGCCGCTGCACCGCCGCCTCACCCGCATCGTACGCCGCCGCCTCGCCGCCGCAGGCCCCGAGCCACTGGACAGCCCGCCCCGCGCCGCCTAGCCTCGCCCTGCAACCCATGCAGGAGGCCCCGATGCCCGTCACCCTCGTTCAGGTCGATTTTCCCCACGCCGGCCCCTGGGGTGCCGAAATGGCCTCCGCTTTCGAAGGGCTGGCGCAATCCATCGCAGCCGAGCCGGGCTTCCTGTTCAAATACTGGACCGAGGATCAGGCGCAGGGCATCGCGGGCGGCATCTACGGCTTTGCCAGCCGGGCCGAGGCCGAAGCCTATCTGACCATGCATACCGCCCGGCTTCAGGGCTTCGGCATCACCGGCATCCGTGGCCTGATCCTTGATGTGAATGAACCGCTGTCCCGCATCGACAAGGCGCCGGTCCTCTGAGACGCGGCTCTTTAACTCTGACAAAATATCCCGGAGGGTGGCCGGAGACCGGGGGCAGCCGCCCTTGTACCGCTTCCCACCCGGAACCCAGACCTGGACCCAGTCGCCCGCGCGCGCCGGACCTTTGAGGCCCGAAGCCATTACATGACCCCCACCAGCCGCCGCATGACCGCGCGGTAGCGTGCCTCGATACTGTCGCGCGCCACATGGCGTCCGCCCTGCACGACATGACGCCCTGCGGACCACAGATCGGCCACCAGCCGATCATCGCCCGCGAAAATCCAGGCATCCAGTATTGCATCCTCGCGCCGCCCCTCCAGCATCAGCGCGCCGGTGTCCAGCGCAAGAAGATCGGCCCACAGCCCTGGCGCAATCGCCCCGGCGGCCCGACCGCCCGCCTGCGCCCCACCCCGCGCCGCACTTTCCACCAGCACCCGCCCGTTCGAGGCATCGGCGGTCGCCAGCATCGCCCGGCCCCGATCACGCAGACGCTGCGAATATTCGTAGGACCGCAATTCCTCGGCCTGCGAGATGCGGATATTGCTGTCCGAGCCCACGCCGAACACACCGCCCGCCGCCTGCCAGCGCATTCCGTCAAAGATGCCGTCGCCCAGATTGGCCTCGGTGATCGGGCACAGCCCCGCCACCGCGCCCGTGCGCGCCAGCGCCTCTGTCTCGGCGGGCAGCATCTGCGTCGCATGGATCAGGCACCAGCGCGTATCCACGGGTGCATGCGCCAGCAGCCATTCGGTCGGCCGTGCGCCGTAAGCTGCCTGCACTTCCTCCACCTCGGCCACCTGTTCGGCCAGATGCAGATGCACCGGCCCACCGAAGCCCGGCATCGCGGCCAGGGTTTCCGGGCGCACCGCGCGCAGCGAATGCGGCGCGACGCCGATCACGCCGTCCGGCAGCGTCGCGACCGCCTTCGCGGCGGCCTGATGCAGCCGGGCGAAGCGATCAGGCGCATTGCCAAAACGCAACTGCCCCGTGGTCAGCGCCCGCCCGTCACAGCCGCCGCGTTCGTAAGCGACCGGCAAGAGCGTCAGCCCGATGCCGGTCTCTGCCGCCGCCGCGACGATACGCGCCGACATTTCGGCCAGATCGGCATAGGGGGCACCGCCCGGCTGATGATGCAGGTAATGAAACTCGCTGACCCCGGCAAAACCGGCCTCCAGCATCTCCACCTGCACCAGCGCGGCGATGGCCTGCACATCCTCGGGCGTCAGATGGTCGAGGAAGCGATACATCAGGGTCCGCCAGGTCCAGAACGAATCCTGCCCTGCGCCGCGCCGCTCTGTCATCCCCGCCATGGCGCGCTGGAATGCGTGCGAATGCAGGTTCTGCCCGGCGGGCAGCAGGCAGCCGACCCGCTGCCCTTCTGGCGCGGTGCCCGGCGTGACGGACGTAATGCGCCCCTCCGCCATCTCCACACGCACCGCCTCGGCCCAGCCATTCGGCAGCAATGCTGTCTCCGCCCAGATCACCGTCATCGCATCCTCTTGACAGATGTTATTATGTACAGAAATAATCACATCAAGCGCAGACAAAATCAAGCGGGGAGCGCGATGATTCTGACCAATGCCACAGTAGCGACGATGACGGGGGGCTATGGCCTGATTCCCGAGGCCGCCATTGTCCTTGAAGGCGACCGCATTGCCTGGGTCGGGCCGATGGGCGACCTGCCTGCCTCGGCCGCACCTGTCACCGATCTGGGCGGACGGCTGGTGACGCCGGGCCTGATCGACTGTCACACCCATCTGGTGTTTGGCGGCAATCGCGCACGGGAATTCGAGATGCGGCTGACCGGCGCCTCTTACGAAGAAATCGCCCGCGCCGGCGGTGGCATTGTCTCGACCGTAAGCGCAACCCGCGCGGCATCAGAGGACAGCCTGCTCGCGCAGGCGCTGCCCCGGCTGGACCAGATGCTGACCGAGGGCGTGACGCGGATCGAGGTCAAATCGGGCTATGGCCTGGACATCGAAACCGAGCTTCGGATGCTGCGCGTGGCGCGGCGGCTGGCCACCCTGCGCCCGGTGCGGATCAGCACCACCTTCCTTGGTGCCCATGCCATTCCGGCCGAATACAAAGGTCGCGCCGATGATTACATCACCGAACAGGTGATCCCCGCCCTGCACCGCGCCCATGCCGAAGGCTTGGTCGATGCGGTGGACGGTTTCTGCGAGGGTATCGCTTTTTCCCCCGACCAGATCGCCCGCGTCTTTGCCGAGGCACGCGCATTGAACCTGCCCGTCAAGCTTCATGCCGAACAATTGTCGAACCTGCATGGCGCGGCGCTGGCGGCGCGGCACGGGGCGCTGAGTGCCGACCATCTGGAATATCTGGATTCCGAAGGCGCGCAGGCCATGGCAGCGGCGGGTACGGTGGCGGTGATCCTGCCCGGCGCCTTCTACGCCCTGCGCGAAACGCAGCTTCCGCCCGTGGCGGCGCTGCGCGCGGCAGGGGTCGACATGGCAGTCGCGACAGATTGCAACCCCGGCACCGCGCCGATGACCTCGCTCTGCCTTGCCATGAACATGGCCTGCACCCTGTTCCGCCTGACACCGGAAGAGGCGCTGTCCGGCGCCACCCGCATCGCCGCCCGCGCACTGGGTCAGACCGAGGAAGGCCGGATCGCGCCCGGCTTCCGCGCCGATCTGGCGATCTGGCAGGCCCGGCACCCGGCAGAACTCGCCTATCGCATCGGGGCCACGCCCCTTCACGCCCGCATCTTCGGAGGCCAACTTGACGCCTGAAATCCTGATCCCCGGCCAGACCACGCTTGACCAGCTTGAACGGCTGTGGCGCACCGAAGCCCCGGCGCGTCTGGCACCCGAGGCCCGCGCAGGCGTCGAAGCCGCCGCAGCCAGAATCGCCGCCGCCGCCGCGGGCGACGTGCCGGTCTATGGGGTGAACACCGGCTTCGGCAAGCTGGCGAGCCTGAAGATTGCCGCACAAGATACTGCAACGCTTCAGAAAAACCTGATCCTCAGCCATTGCTGCGGCGTGGGCGACCCGATGCCCCGCGCCACCGCGCGGCTGATGATGGCGCTGAAGCTGCTGTCACTGGGCCGTGGTGCCTCGGGCGTGCGGTGGGAGGTCGTGGCGATGCTGGAGGCGATGCTCGACAAGGGCGTGACCCCGGTGATCCCGGCGCAGGGCTCGGTCGGCGCCTCGGGTGATCTGGCACCGCTGGCACATATGGCCGCCGCCATGCTGGGCGCGGGCGAGGCAGAGTTCGCAGGCCAGGTAAAACCCGCCGCCGAAGCTCTTGCCGATGCTGGTCTTTCGCCGATCACACTTGGCCCGAAAGAAGGGCTGGCGCTGATCAACGGCACCCAGTTTTCCACCGCCTATGCGCTGGCCGGCCTGTTTGGCGCCTGGCGTGCGGCCACGACCGCGCTGACTGTCTCGGCCCTCTCCACCGATGCGATCATGGGATCGACCGCGCCCCTGCGGCCGGAAATCCATTCGCTGCGCGGTCACGTCGGACAGATCGAAGCCGCCGCCTTCATGCGCGCGCTGCTGGACGGGTCGGAGATCCGCGAAAGCCACCGCGAAGGCGACAGCCGGGTGCAGGACCCTTACTGCATCCGCTGCCAGCCGCAGGTGACCGGCGCCGCGATGGACATTCTGCGCCAGGCCGCCCGCACGCTGGAGATCGAGGCCAATGCCGCCACCGACAATCCGCTTGTGCTCAGCGACGGGGCCATTGTCTCGGGTGGGAACTTCCACGCGGAACCCGTTGGTTTTGCAGCAGATATGATCGCCCTCGCGCTCAGCGAGACCGGCGCCATCGCGCAACGCCGCGTGGCGCTGATGGTAGACCCGACGCTCAGCTTCGACCTGCCGCCTTTCCTGACGCCGAACCCCGGCCTCAATTCGGGCCTGATGATCGCCGAAGTCACCACCGCGGCGCTGATGAGCGAGAACAAGCATCTGGCCCACCCTTGCGTCACCGACAGCACGCCGACCTCCGCCAATCAGGAGGATCACGTCTCCATGGCTGCGCACGGCGCGCGACGGCTGGGGCGCATGGTCGAGAACCTGAACGTTATTCTGGGGGTCGAGGCGCTGTGTGCCGCGCAGGGCGTGGAATTCCGCGCACCGCTGGCGACCTCTGCACCACTGGCGGGGGTGGTGGCGCGGTTGCGGACGGAGGTTCCGTCGCTGAAAGACGACCGCTACATGGCGCCCGATCTGGCTACCGCTGCGCGTCTGGCCGGCAGCGGCGCACTGGTGGAGGCGGCGGGCATTGCGCCCCCGGCGCTGGCATGAAGCCGCTGGACGGCCTGCGTGTGCTCGATCTGACCCGCGTTCTGGCGGGTCCGTTCTGCACCGCGCTGCTGGCCGATCTGGGCGCTGAAATCATCAAGCTGGAGCCGCCCTCAGGCGATGACTACCGCCATATCGGCCCCTTCGTGCAGGGTGAAAGCGCGCTGTTCACGCTGGTGAACCGGGGGAAGCAATCCATCGTTCTGGATCTGAAATCCCCGGCGGATCAGGCGCTTGCCCGCGACATTGCGCTGCAGTGCGATGTGGTGGTGGAAAACTTCCGCCCCGGCGTCGCGGCCCGTCTGGGGCTGGGCGCCGAGGATCTGCGCGCGGCGAAACCGGGGCTGATCTATGCCTCGATCTCCGGCTTCGGCCAGTCTGGCCCGGCAGCACACCTTCCGGCCTATGATCTTGTGGCGCAGGCCATGTCCGGCCTGATGGCCGCAACGGGCGAGGAAGGCGGCGCGGCCCTGAAGGTGGGCGAAAGCTACGGCGATCTGATGGCCGGTCTTTACGCAAGCTGGGCCATCCTCGCCGCGCTGCACCAGCGTGACCGCACTGGCGAAGGCGCCATGATCGACGTGGCAATGTTTGACGCGCTGTTCTCCCTGCTGCCCACCAGCCATGCACTGCATTTCTACGCCGGGAAGGCGCCCGCGCGCACCGGCAACCGCCACCCGCTGTCCACCCCCTTCGGATGCTTCGCCTGCGCCGACGGGCAGGCGGTGATCGCGGTGCTGGGCGATGGTCAGTGGCAGCGGCTTTGCGCCCTGATCGGCGTGACGCCCGCACCGCATCTGGCAACGGATGAGGCCCGCACCGCGCATGAACCCGAGGTCCGCGCGATGATCGAGGCCTGGACAGGCCCGCGCCCGATGGCCGAAGTGGTCGCCGCCCTTGCTGGCGCGGGCATCCCCACAGCCGAGGTGCAAACGCTGGCGCAGGCGGCGGAAAGCCCCCATGCGCAGGCGCGCGGGCTGGTCAGCGACCTGCCGCATCCGGTGCTGGGCCACGCCAGGACCATCGGGCAACCCGTTCGCTTCAATGGCGAAAAGCCGATCTCCTCCACCTCCGCGCCGCAGCTTGGCGCCGACCGCGCCGCGATCCTGCACCGCCTTGGACTTGCCGACCATGACTGACCTTTTCCATATGCTCAGCGACGAGGAACGCGCCTTCCTCGACATGCTCGCCCGCTTCTGCGCGCAGGAACTGGCGCCGAAAGCCGCCGCGACAGATGAAAGCGGCGCCTTCGTCCATGACCAGCTCGCGGCGCTGGCCGCGACCGGCATGATGGGTGCCAACCTGCCAGAGCCCTGGGGCGCGGGGATCAGCGCGCAGGCGCTGCTCAGGGCGGTCGAACTTGTGGCGGGCGGCTGCGGGTCCACCGTCTCGGCGCTGACCGCGCATTACCTTGCTACCGATTCCATCCTGATCGGCGGCACCGGAGCTCAGCGCGATCACTGGCTGCCCATGGCCGCCGAAGGCACCACGCTGGGGGCCTTTGCGCTGACCGAACGCAACGCCGGGTCCGACCCCGCCGATATGCGCACCCGTGCCAGCCGCACCGCGACCGGCTGGCACCTCAAGGGCGCCAAATGCTTTATCTCCAACGGCGGCGTGGCCGATTTCGTCATCGTCTACGCCGTCACTGATCCGGCCAAAGCCCACAGGGGCATCAGCGCCTTCCTCGTGCCGAAAGGCATTCCCGGCCTGACGCCCGGCCGCGCCGAACGCACCATGGGCCTACGCGGCGGCCATGTGTGGGAACTGGATCTGGATTGCCACCTGCCGGCCGAAGCGCTGCTGGGTGACGAAGGCACCGGCTTCCGCACCGCGATGAAGGTGCTGGACAATGGCCGGGTCGAGGTCGCCGCCATGTGCATCGGCATCGCACAGGCAGCGCTGGACGCCGCCGTGGAGTGGAGCAAGACCCGCATCATCGGCGGCGAGGCCCTGGCCAATCGTCAGGGCATCCGCTGGCAACTGGCCGACATGGCGCTGGACCTGCGTTCTGCCCGCCTTCTGGCGCTGGAGGCCGCGCGCCAACGCGCCCTCGGCCTGCGCTTCAGCGAGGCCGCCAGCATGGCCAAACTCGCTGCCTCCGAAATGGCCGGGCGCGTCACCGATGGCGCGCTGCAACTGCATGGCGGCTATGGCTACACCGCCGATTTCCCGCTTGAACGCCACGCCCGCGATGTCCGCATCATGCGGATCTACGAAGGCTCTTCCGAAATCCAGCGCGGCATCATCGCCGCTCATCTGCTCGCCTGAGGATCTCTTCCATGAACAGCCGTCACAACACCCGCGACATCTATCCGCCCACCGGCACCACGCTGAATGCAAAGAACTGGCAGGCCGAAGCGGCGCTGCGCATGCTGATGAACAACCTCCACCCCGATGTGGCGGAAAACCCGCATGAGCTGGTGGTCTATGGCGGCATCGGCCGCGCCGCCCGGACGTGGGAGGATTTCGACCGCATCTGCGCCGCGCTGAAGGATCTGGAGGCCGATGAAACCCTGCTGGTGCAATCGGGCAAACCCGTCGCCATCGTGCGCACCCATGCCGATGCCCCCCGCGTGCTGATCGCCAATTCGAACCTTGTGCCGCATTGGGCGACATGGGAACATTTCAACGAATTGGATCGCAAGGGCCTGATGATGTACGGCCAGATGACCGCCGGGTCCTGGATCTATATCGGCACCCAGGGCATCGTGCAGGGCACCTACGAGACCTTCGCCGAGGCCGGACGCCAGCATTACGCAGGCGATCTGACCGGGAAATGGGTGCTGACCGGCGGTCTTGGCGGCATGGGCGGCGCGCAGCCGCTGGCCGCCGTGATGGCCGGGGCCTGCTGCCTCGCGGTCGAGGTGGACGAGACCCGCATCGACTTCCGCCTGCGCACCCGCTACGTTGATGCCAAGGCGAAAACGCTGGATGAGGCGCTGGCGCTGATCGCCGACTGGACGGCGAAGGGCGAAGCCAAATCGGTGGGCCTGCTGGGCAACGCCGCCGAGGTCTTCCCCGAACTCCTGAAGCGCATGAAGGAGGGCGGCCCCCGTCCCGACATCGTGACCGACCAGACCTCCGCCCATGACCCGCTGCATGGTTACTGCCCGGCGGGGTGGAGCGTGGGCGACTGGCGTGCCAAACAGGAAGCCGCGCCTGTCGAAGTCGAACGCGCCGCCCGCGCTTCGATGAAACAGCATGTCGCCGCCATGGTCGGCTTCCATGAGGCCGGCGTGCCCACCCTCGATTACGGCAACAACATCCGTCAGGTGGCCAAGGACGAGGGGCTGGAAAACGCCTTCGCCTTCCCCGGCTTCGTGCCGGCCTATATCCGCCCGCTGTTCTGCAAGGGCATCGGCCCGTTCCGCTGGGCCGCGCTCTCCGGCGACCCCGAGGACATTGCGAAAACCGATGCCGCGATGAAGAAACTCTTCCCGGAAAACAAACACCTGCACCGCTGGCTTGACATGGCGGGCGAACGCATCGCCTTCCAGGGCCTGCCCGCGCGCATCTGCTGGATCGGCCTTGGCGACCGCCACCGCGCCGGGTTGATGTTCAACGAGATGGTTGCCAGCGGCGAACTCAAGGCCCCCGTGGTCATCGGCCGCGACCACCTCGATTCGGGCTCCGTCGCCTCGCCCAACCGCGAGACCGAAGCCATGCGTGACGGCTCGGATGCCGTGTCGGACTGGCCGCTTCTGAACGCGCTGACCAATACCGCCTCGGGCGCCACCTGGGTCAGCCTGCATCACGGCGGCGGCGTCGGCATGGGCTTCTCGCAGCATTCAGGTGTGGTGATCGTGGCCGACGGCACGCCCGAGGCCGCGAAACGCCTTGAACGCGTGCTGTGGAACGATCCGGCCTCCGGCGTCATGCGCCATGCCGATGCGGGCTATGACATCGCACTCGATTGCGCGCGCGATCACGGGCTGCGCCTGCCCGGCATCCTCGGCAATTGAGCTTCCTGCTTCTTGCCGAAATACTCCACGGGGGACCGGGGGTGTGAAACCCCCGGTCCGCACCGGAAAACCCGCGCCAACGGAAGGAACCTTACATGCATTACGCTCCGGGGTCCGAACCCTGCCCGCTGCCCTATTCCCCGTTCAAGGCCTGCACCGTGCCGCGTCCGATCGGCTGGCTGTCCACCATCTCGAAAGCCGGGGTCGCCAATCTCGCGCCCTACAGCCAGTGGCAGAACCTGACCTTCGATCCGCCGATGGTGATGTTCGCCGCCAACCAATATTCCGACGGCCGCCGCAAACATACCGTGATCAATGCCGAGGAAACCGGCTGGTTCGTCTGGAACATGTGCACCTATGACCTGCGCGAGGCAATGAACCAGAGCGCGGTGGAATGGCCCGAGGGTGACGATGAATTCCTGCGCGCGGGCGTCACCGCCGCGCCCTGCATCGACGCGCCGGGGCCGCGCGTGGCCGAAAGCCCGGCGCATTTCGAATGCCGTTACCTCTCCACCCACCGCCTGCGCGGCAATTCAGGGCACGGCTGGGTCGATGTGGTGTTCGGCGAGGTCGTGCGCATCCATGTCGCCGATCATGTGCTGACACCGGATGGCAAGCTGGACTACGCGAAAATCCGGCCGCTCGCCCGCGTCGGCTATCACGATTACACCAGCTTCGCGGAGACTTTCACCATGCCCATCCCCGGCGCGACCGGCGCCGCAGCGGCGGGGCTGGAAGGCAAAGCCTGATCAACCCGTGACCGGCTTCATCCCGGCCCGGAACCGCGCCGCATTGGCGCGGTAGCCTTCCGCAGATTTCAAGAGCCGCGCCCGCGCAGTCTCGTCCAGTTGCCGCACCACCTTGCCCGGCGCGCCCATGACCAGACTGCCATCGGGGATTTCCTTCCCCTCGGTGATCAGCGCCCCGGCGCCGATCAGGCAGCCCTTGCCAATCTTCGCACCATTCAGCACCGTGGCCCCCATGCCGATCAGGCTGCCGTCGCCGATGATGCAGCCATGCAACATCGCCTTGTGCCCAATCGTGCAGTTGGCGCCAATGATCAGCGGATAGCCCATATCGGTATGCAGCACGCAGTTTTCCTGCACATTCGACCCTGCGCCGACGCGGATTTCCTCGTTGTCGCCGCGCATGGTCACGCCGAACCAGACCGAGGCGCGGGCTTCCAGAACCACCTTGCCGATCAGATTGGCATCCGGCGCCACCCAGGCATCCGGGGCGATCTGTGGTGCCACACCGTCAAGCTCATAGATCATCGCGCATCAAACTCCCTGTTAAGGCCGCGAACGAACTCCGGCAGGCCGGGCTGACGGTCGCGGCGCATGCGTTCGGCCCTGAGGATCGTCACCAGTTCCCCGAAGGCCGTGTCGATGTCATGGTTGACGATGACATAATCATATTCCGCCCAATGGCTGATCTCGTCGCGGCTTTTCGCCATGCGGCCCGCGATCACCTCGTCGCTGTCCTGCGCGCGGCCGCGCAGGCGGCGGTCAAGTTCGGCAATCGAGGGCGGCAGCACGAAGATCGACACCACATCACGGCCAAGGCTGGAGTTGCGGATCTGCTGCCCGCCCTGCCAGTCGATGTCAAAGAGCGTATCGCGCCCCTCGGCCATCGCGGTTTCCACCGGCCCCTTGGGCGAACCGTAGAAATTGCCGAACACCTCGGCATGTTCGAGCATTTCGCCCGCCGCCGCCATCGCCTCGAATTCAGCGCGCGATTTGAAGTAATATTCGCGCCCGTCCACCTCGCCCGGACGCGGCGCGCGGGTGGTGGCGGAAACCGAAAACCGCAACGTTGGATCCCAGTCCATCAGCCGCCGCGCCAGCGTCGATTTGCCCGCCCCCGAGGGCGACGAGAGGATAAGCAGCAAACCCTTGCGCATCATGGTCATTCCACGTTCTGAACCTGTTCCCGCATCTGGTCGATCACCGTCTTGAGGTCAAGCCCGATGCGGGTCAGCCCGATATCCTGCGCCTTGGAGCACAGCGTATTGGCCTCGCGCATGAATTCCTGCATCAGGAAATCGAACTTGCGCCCGACGCTGCCAGGTTCCGCCAGCAGCTTGCGCGCGGCCTCCACATGGGCGGCAAGGCGGTCCAGTTCTTCGGTCACATCGGTTTTAACCACGATCAGCGCCAGCTCCTGCGCGAGTCGCGTCTCATCCGCCGCCTCGGCCGCTTCCAGCAGGCGCCCGACCTGCGCGCGCAGCGCCTCGGCCTGACGGGTGCCGCGCAGGCCCGCCTGGGCTGCGGCCTCGGCGCGCAATTCCGCGATGCGGTCGATCTGGCCCGCGATCACCGTATGCAGCGCAGCCCCTTCCGCCGCACGCGAGGAGGCGAAATCGGCCAGAAGCGGCGGCAGATCGGCCAGGATCGCGGCGCGCAGCGGTGCGGTATCTTCCTCTGCCCCGCCGCTTTCCACCACGCCGCGCCAGGTCAGCACATCGGCGGGTGACGGCTGCGTCAGCGTCACGCCGGTTTCCATCGCCGCCGCCTCCACCGTCGCCAGCGCGCCCAGCACCGCACGCAGCGTCGCCTGATTGAGCCTCAGCGCCTCGGCCTCCGGCGCGTCGCGGGTGACGCGCAGGCTGAGGCTCACGTTGCCACGCCCCAGTGCCCGGCCCAGTTCGGCGCGCAGCGCCTGTTCCAGGCCGTCGATCCAGTCCGGCACGCGCAGCCGCAGATCCAGCCCCTTCCCGTTGACCGAGCGCAGATCCCAGATCCAGCCCGCCCCCGCGCCCTGCCCTCTGCGGGTGGCAAAGCCCGTCATGGAATGCGTCATCATCTTTCTCCGATCGGCCCTTCGCGGGCGGTGCATTTAACCATTTGTATAGATTCCCGCTCCGAAGGCCACAAATCCCTGTATGTTAATTCCCGGGTAAGCAATTTGGCCCGCAGCACGCACTGGCGGAGGAAAGGCGATGGCATTGCGGTTTTTCGGGAATGGTCCGGGCGGATCGGGCGAGGACAGCCAGCCCCCCGGCGCCGGTTGCGCCGCGATGATTGCCGAAGTCCGGGGCTACTGGCAGGCTTTGCGCCGCGACGGGGCGCTGCCGCTCCGCGCCGAGATCGACCCGCGCGGCATTGCCGGGGCGCTGAGCGGCGCCTTTCTGGTGGAACGCATCGCACCCGGCGTCGGCCGTCTGCGCATCGCGGGCAGCAGCTTCACCGAGCTTCTGGGCATGGATGCGCGTGGCATGCCGCTGTCGTCGGTGTTCGATCCGGCGGCCCGCAACCGGCTGGCGGTGGCGCTGGATCAGTGCTTCCTGCGCCCCGCTATCCTTGACGCGCCGCTGACCGCGGAAACAGGGCTGGGCCGCCCTGCCCTGACCGGAAGGATGATCCTGCTGCCGCTGGCCAGCGATGGCACCCGCGCCGAAACGGCGCTGGGATGCCTTGCGCTGTCGGGCACGGTGGGGCGGCAGCCGCGCCGCCTGATCCCCGGTGCCCTGTCCCCCGAGCCGGTGGACCCCGGCGCCCCCGACCTGCGCGCGCCCGTACTGCGGATGCTGGAGGCCGCCGGGCCGCAATTCGTGGTCAGGCCCACGCGCAGCGGCACCTCCTATCTGCAACTGGTCGATCTGGACGAGACCTCAGCGCCGCACCGGGTTTGACCAGGCCCGCCGCCCGGCCGCGTCAATCACCGTGACGCGCAGCCAGTGCGAGGCGCCCAGCCGCTCAAGCGGCACTTCGGCGCGGGTCATCGACTGGCCATGCACCGCCTTCGCCCCCGTTCCCGCGCCCTGCACGATGACCGAGACAACGGCAGAGCTTTCCACGATCACCCGGTTGCCTTCGACCACCACATCACGCAGTTCCGGGCCTTGTGAACTGTAGAACTGTCCCGACTTCAGCGCCGCCAGCAGCGCCTCGGGCGTGTTCTCGGTGGCCTTCACCATGACCCAGCCGCCAAAGTGATCGGGTTCGGAAAAATGCGCATCATCGGTGGCGATCAGGCTGAGGTCGCGTCCCTCGGTCAGCAACAGATCGGCGATGGCAAAGCCGTCCGGCCGGTCGCAGCCCATGGCGCAACCGTGGTTGTAGACCTCGACCGCATGGGCCGCCGTCAGGCTGCGCGCATCCGCCAGCGTCAGGCCCGACCATTGCGGATGAGCGATGGCGACGAAGGCCCCCGCCGCCACGGCGCGGGCGGCAATCTCCGGCCCCGTCTCCATCCCCGGCTGCACACGGAAGTCCGGCGCATTGCCCGGCGCGAAATCCGGCGGCAGGCCAACGGCGAGGATATGCCACAGCTCGCCGTTGGACATCGGGCCGGAATGCAGCTCCGCCCCGATCAGCGTGGTGAAGCCCTCGGCCCGGAACGGCACAGTGTCAGCAACGGGATAGCCGAAGCAGCCGACGAAGTGATCGGTCAACGCCATGAAATCATAGCCTTCCGCCCGATAGCGGCGGCAAACTTCCTCTGGTGGCAGAGCCCCGTCCGACAGGTTGGAATGGGTGTGCAGATTGCCGCGCCAGAAACGGCCAGGGGTGGAAAAGGCGGAAAGACGCATCGAAACCTCCATGTTGCCGCCGATCCTGCCACCGTTTCATGGCAGGCGCATGACCGGGGGCGACATCGGCTCAGGCCACACGCTGCCCCGCGACCCAGGTGCCGCGCAGCAACACCGTGGCGCCATGGCGGCGGAAGCGGACCAGATCGGCCCGCAACCCCGGCACCAGCCGCCCGCGATCCGTCAGGCCCACCGCCGCTGCCGGCGCCGCCGTCACCGTGGCAACCCCGCGTGGCAGATCAGACCACAGATCCCCCAGCCGCAGCGCCGCCAGCAGCAGGGCCGCAGGAACATAATCAGACGACAGAATGTCCAGACAGCCCGCAACCGCCAGCGTTTCGGCGGCCACATTGCCCGAATGCGACCCGCCCCGGATCACGTTCGGCGCCCCCATCATCACCGCGATTCCCGCCGCCTGACAGGCCCGTGCGGCCTCTGGCGTGGTCGGAAATTCGGCAAAGCGCGCACCATGTGCGGCGGACTGCGCAACATCCGTGCCGGTGGTATCATCATGGCTCGCGAGATGCGCGCCCAGCCGCCGCGCCGCCGCAACCGCCGCAGCCTCATGCGCCGCGCCCACCTCGGCCGAAAGCGCCAGACGGTCGGCGACATGGGCGTCAAACTCGGCCTCGGTGAAGCCATGCTTGCCCATCAGGTAATGCCGCAGTTGCGTCAGGTCGCGGAACTGCCGCTGGCCGGGCGTATGATCCATCAGGCTGACAATGCCCACACCATCGGCCGCGCCGAACTTGGCCAGTTCCTCCGGCAGGGTTTCCGAACAGATCTCGGCCCGCAGATGCAGCAGGTGGTCGATCTTCAGCACGCCCGCCATGCGCAGGCCCAGAATGTCATCGGCCAGCGCGCGGGCATATTCGCCATACCGCCCCTTCTTGCGCGAGGGCAAAGACCCCACCCGCAAGGCATCGAAAACCGTGGTGATCCCGCAGCCCGCAAGCTCGGCATCATGGGCCAGAATCGCCGCCTCATGCGGCCACGGCACTTTGGGGCGCGGCTCGGTGTGGCGTTCCAGATTGTCGGTATGCAGTTCAATCAGACCCGGTGCCAGAAAATCGCCGCCGCAATCCAGCGCACCGGGCGGCAGATCGGCGCCTTCGCGGATTTCGGCGATGCGCCCTTCCGCAACCACCAGTGCGCCGCGCACCAGCCGGTCGGGCAGAACCAGAACCGCATTGCCCAGAATGAAATCACCCATCGTTGCCCTCGTCCGCCGCCTGCGCCCCTGCCTACCCTGCCGCGCCCGGCAGGAAAAGACCGCCGCCCGGCCTTGCCCTGCCCGCTGCAATGCCGCAAAACGGGACCATCATGTCCGAGGCAGGAAACCGCAGCATGACGGCAGAGCTTACCGACCCGGTGCTGGTTCCCGGCCCCGAAACCGCGCGCAGTTTCCGCGATGCGCTGGGACGCTTCGCCACCGGGGTGACACTCGTCACCACCGAAGGGCCGAACGGGCCGCTGGGCTTTACCGCCAACAGCTTTGCCTCTGTCTCGCTCGACCCGGCGCTGGTGCTGTGGTCACCCGCCCGCAGCGCGAGCCGCTTTCCCGCTTTCGCCGCCGCCCGGCACTATGCCATCCATATCCTCGGGGTGGATCAGTTCGACCGGATCGCCGCGTTCGGGCGCGGTGGTCCCGGCTTCGCCGACACCCTGCCCGACCGCAATCCCGAGGGTGTGCCGCTGATCCCCGGCGCGCTGGCGCGGTTCGACTGTGAACAGCACGCTACCCATGACGGGGGGGATCACCTGATCATCGTCGGGCGCGTACTGCGCTTCAGCCTGCGCGACGGCGCGCCGCTGGTGTTCAGCCAGGGTGCCTGGGGCGGTTTCGCCCATGGTGGCTGAGTGCCGCATTTGCAAAATGGACCACATCTGCATATCTTGATGCGAGCGACTGGTCCGAGGTGAACATGAACGCATCCGCACTGACCCCTGTGGAACCCGAAGGCGGGATGGAGCCGCTTGAAGGCTGCGGCGGGCTTTCGGCCGAAGAGATGATGGTGCAGGCCACGGCAGCAGCCGGGTTCCTGAAGGCGCTGGCACATGAGGGCCGGCTGATGATCCTGTGCCACCTGCAAGCGGGCGAGAAATCGGTGACCGAGCTGGAGCACCTTCTGTCCTCGCGGCAGGCCGCCGTCAGCCAGCAGCTTGCCCGGCTGCGGCTGGAGGGGCTGGTCAGTTGCCGGCGCGAGGGGAAGGTCATGTACTACTCGATCCAGGACCCCAAGGTCGCCACTGCGATCGGCATGGTCTATGAGCTGTTCTGCCAGCCGCCGGTCGTCCCGGCAGGCTGATCCCCGCTCAGACGGCGTTTGACTTTTCGCTGGCCGCACCCGACAAGGTGTTAGCGCCAACGGGGAGGGAAGCGCCATGTTCCAGCGATTTGTCGCCATGATGATGCTGTGCGCGGGGCTGCTGTTGCCCGCAACAGCCCGCGCCGAGCCGCCATCTGCCGCCGAGGTGATGACAGGCTGGTATCGTCTGGTTCTGGAGCTTGTCCGCCACACCCCGACCTATTCCCCCCCTGTCGCCGCCCGCGCCTTCGGCTATCTGGGTGTCACGACCTGGGAAGTGCAGGTCGCCACCGCTGACAGCGGAGCCAGCCTTGCGGGGCAGCTGAACGGGCTGTCACCGCTGCCTGATCTGCCCGCCGGACTGGACCCGGCCATCACCATGCAGGGTGCTCTTGCCCGCGCCGTGCCCTATTTCTTTGGCAATACCGGCCCGACCGGGCAACGCGCCATGGCAGCCATGGAAAAGCGGCTGACTGACCGGCTGGGCGCGGACCGCGATGCCGCGCTTGTGGCCGAAAGCCTGGCCGCCGGGCAGCGCATAGCCGATCACATCATCGCCTGGTCCGAAGGCGACGGCGGCGCCAGGGTCGAGAACATGGGTTTCCCCGAAACCTATACGCTGACCCCCGGTCCCGCGCATTGGGTGCCGACTTCGGCCATTGTGCAGCAACAGAAACCGCTGCTGCCCGACTGGGGCCGCAACCGGCCCTTTGCCATGCCGGAAGGCAATGCCTGCCCGCTGCCCGCGCCACCCGCCTATAGCGAGGCGCCGGGATCTGCTTTCCACGCCGAGGCGCAGGAGGTCTATGACACCTCGCGCAGCCTGACGCCCGAACAGCTTGCCATCGCGCGCTTCTGGTCGGACGATCCGATGCTGTCGCCCACCCCGCCCGGCCACTGGCTGACCATCCTGCTGGATCAGGCGGAGGCTGCCAATCTGTCCGATGACCGGCTGGCTGAAGGGCTGGCACGGCTGGGCATCGGCATGGCCGATGCGTTCATCGGCTGCTGGCACAGCAAGTTCGAATTCGATCTGGTGCGCCCCGTGACCTATATCCGCCGCGTGATCGACCCGGCATGGGAGCCGCAGCTGATCACCCCGCCTTTCCCCGAATACCCGTCAGGCCACAGCACCCTGTCCGGCGCGGCGGCGGAGGTGATGACGGCAATCTTCGGGGAGGACCACGCCTTCGACGATGGCACGCATGAGGATGATGGTCTGCCCGCCCGCCATTTCGCCGATTTCCGCGCGGCAGCGCAGGAGGCGGCGATCTCGCGCCTGTATGGCGGCATTCACTTCCGCGCTGCCATCGAACGCGGTCTGGCACAGGGCGCCTGCATCGCAACCCATGCCAATGCGCTGAGGATGCGGCAATGACCGCCCGCGCCCTGCTGGTGCTGGCTCTGGGTACCCTGCCCGCACAGGCCGAAACCCCGGCGGTGCCCCGGTTCGAAGCCTACACCGGCGGCCCGGAACACAGCTTCACCGGCGAATGGCAATATATGGTCGGCGGCGGCGTCGCGGCTTTTGACTGTTCCGGCGACGGGCGGCCCGAGTTGTTCATGGCAGGCGGCACCGCCCCCGCGAGCCTCTGGCGCAATGACAGCACGCCCGGCAAGCTGGCCTTCACCCCGCTCGATAGCCCCGAAACCGCGCTGGAAGGTGTGACAGGCGCATGGCCCGTCGACATCGACAGCGACGGCATCACCGATCTGGCCGTGCTGCGCGTTGGCGAAAATCGCCTGTTGCGAGGCTTGGGCGACTGCCGGTTTGAACCGGCCAACGCGCTCTGGGGCTTCGACGGGGGCGACGCCTGGTCCACCGCCTTCGCCGCCACATGGGAGACAGGCAGCGCCTTCCCCACGCTCGCCATCGGCAATTACATTGACCGTGCGGAAGAGGCTTTCCCCTGGGGAAGCTGCACCGACAACTGGCTGCACCGTGGCACCGCCACCGGCTTTGCCCCGCCGCTGGCGTTGACGCCATCCTATTGCAGCCTGTCCATGCTGTTCACCGACTGGAACCGCAGCGGACGGCCCAGCCTGCGGGTGTCGAATGACCGCGAATATTACAAGGGCGGGCAGGAACAGCTCTGGCATCTCGACCCCGGCGCGGTGCCCCGGCTTTACACGCCGGACGAGGGCTGGCAGCGACTGCGGATCTGGGGCATGGGCATCGCTGGCGCCGATCTGGATGGCGACGGCTACCCGGAGTTTTACCTGACCTCGATGGCTGACAACAAGTTGCAGGTGCTGGTGCAGCCCGGACCGGACGCCCCGCCGCGCTACCGTGACGATGCCTTCCCGCGCGGTGCCCATGCCCAGCGGCCCTATACGGGCGGGGATGTGCGGCCCTCGACAGCCTGGCACCCCGAGTTTGCCGATGTGAACAACGATGGCCTTGCCGATCTGTTCGTGGCCAAGGGCAATGTCTCGGCCATGCCGGATTTTGCGGCGGACGACCCGAACAACCTGCTGCTGCAACGCGCCGACGGCACGTTTTACGAGGCCGGGGCCGAGGCAGGTGTGGCGTCGATAAAGGTGGCGCGTGGCGGCGCCGTTACAGATCTGGATGGCGACGGCTGGCTGGATCTGGTGGTGGTAAACCGCAATGCCCCGGCAGAGATCTGGCGTAACACCGGCACCGGGGCGCCCGGCACCTGGATCGCGCTGCGCCCGGTACAGCCCGCACCGAACCGCGACGCCGTGAATGGCTGGGTGGAAGTGCGGAGCGGAGGCAAAACCCAAAGGCAGGAAATCACCGTGGGCGGCGGCCATGGCGGCGGGCAACTTGGCCCGCGCCATTTCGGCCTTGGCACCGCATCAGAGGCCGAAGTGCGGGTGATCTGGCCTGATGGCACGGCGGGCGACTGGACGACACTGGCCGCCGGTCAGGTCTGGCACCTGCCGCGCGGCGGCAGCCCCGCCCCGGCGCCGTAAGACTGCCCCGCCGGACAGGCGGGGCCGGTCATCACTGCATGCCCAGAGCCTGCTTGTAGATTTCCAGCACCGCTTCTTCCTCGGCCAGCTGGTCCTTGTCTTTCTTGCGCATGGAAATGATCGACCGCAGCGCCTTGGTGTCATAGCCCCGGCCCTTGGCCTCGGCATAGACTTCCTTGATCTGCTCGGCGATGTCCTTCTTTTCCTGCTCCAGATGCTCGATCCGTTCGACGAACTGGCGCAGTTCGTCGGCGGTCACCTCATACGAGTCTTGTTGGCTCATCTTGCTCTTCCTCTTGCGCGGGATCGCGACCCCGCCCTCCCTAGCGCCCGTGCGGGGGCGGATCAAGCGCAGCGTCAGACGATCTCGGCCATGCGGGCAAAAGGCAGCCGTGGCGCGCGCGGGTTCACCTTTTCCGGCAGGCCATAGCCAAGGTTCATCAGGAAATTCACCTCCCACGGCCGCCCTTGCAGGAAGGCATCGGCCACCTTCGCCTTATCGAAACCCGACATCGGCCCGCAATCCAGCCCCAAAGCCCGCGCCGCCATCAGGAAATAGCCCGCCTGCAATGTGCCGTTGCGCTGCGCACTTTCCCGCGCCGCATCAAGGGACTTGTTGTAGTACCCCTGCACATCGGCCTGCGGCCAAAGCTCGGGCAGGTTGCGCCAGAACTCCAGATCGTAGCACAGGATCGCCGTCGCGGGCGCTGCCATGGTCTTGTCATGGTTGCCCCGGCTCATTGCCGGGGACAACCGGGCCTTGCCCTCGGCTGTAGTGACGAAGATCACCCGCAGCGGTTGCTGGTTGAAGGCGGTCGGCCCCATCTTCGCCAGATCAAGCACCTGTTCCAGCAACTGCGCCGGAACGGGGCGGTCCTGCCAGCCGTGATGGGTCTGCGCTGCGCGGAACAGCAGGTCCAGCCCCGCTTCCGGCAGGTCGGACATGGCCGCCCGCGCCGCCTCGATCCGCTTGACCGTCGACATTTCCGTCATTCCCGCATCTCCCTTAATGCCATTGCAGACTTGCCAGCGCCCTGCCGCTTCGGTTAGGCCGGAACTCGGCCTGCGGCCAGCCTGCACAGATTCCCGCCCCCGGCAAGGGAGCGCAAGGGAACAGCGGGCGCGACAGACGAAGGGGACATCCACGATGCAACTGCTGATCCTGCTGGGAGCCGCCGTATCGCTTGCCGGAATCGGAGGGCTGATCTGGTGCATCCTGCTGGCCGTGAAGGCGCGCAGCACCTCTGCCAATGACGATGAACTGCGGGTCCGGCTTCAGCGGGTGGTGGTGCTGAACATGGGCGCGCTTGGTGTGTCGGCCATCGGGCTGATGATGGTGGTCAGCGGCATCCTGCTGACCTGAGCCTCAGCGGTTGCGGTCAGAGAAGTGACCGCCCCGCGCCCCCAGCTCCGCGATCAGCGGCGCGGGTGACCACAGGTCGGGCCGCTCCTCGGCCCAGCGTTCAAGGTCATGCCGCAGCAGAATCGGCCCGCGCCGGTCAGCCCAGAACATCGGCCCGCCCTGCCAGCGCGCAAATCCGCTGCCCGCCAGCAGAGCGAAATCCACATCCGACGGCCGCGCAACCAGCCCCTCGCCCAGAAGGCGGGCGCCCTCGTTCGCCATGGCGCCCAGTACGCGCCCGGCGAGGCGTGCGGCCGCCGGAGTCGGCGGGGCATTTTCCGGCGCCTCGGGCACAAGTGATTGCAGTCCGTAATCGGCAAGGGCACCGGCCAGCGCCGCCGGTGTTTCGCCCTGCGCCAGCATATAGGCCACCGCCGCGCGCCCTCTGGCCATGACGCGGGCACCAATCCCGCCCGGAGCGGCGCAGCGCAGCGCCTCCATCCCCAGCCCGCGCGCCAGGGCAATGGCCCGTGCCTGCGCCATGCCCGAGGTCTGCGGCCCGGCCACCACCTCGATCAGGCGCCGCCCCGCCGGGCGGAAACCCAGAACATCGGCCAGCCGCGCCCCGCTTTCCGCCACCTCGGCCCGGACGATCAGCGCAAGGGTCGTGCCGGGGGCGGTCGCCTCCATCGCCTCGGCCAGAAACCCCGCCTCGCCCAGCAAAACAAGCTCGCATTCCGCCAGTGCCGCCGCGCCCAGCGCCGGGCTCAGCCGCGCCCATTGCGCATCGCGCACCGCAGGCTGGATCTGCCCTTCCGTCACCTGCCGCTCCTGCGCCGTGGCGATCCGCTCCAGCGCCTCGACCAGAAGCGGGCGATTGGGGTCGACCAGCACGACATCCAGCCCCGCCATCAGGGCAGGCAATGCCAGATCCGCCGTCCGCGCACCGAAAATGCCGATGCGCTGCGGCATCCGGGCCAGTGGTGTGCCCGGCGGCGGCCGTTGCGCCCCACGTTCAGCAAAGAAGGCATGGCGCAGCGCGGCGGATTCGGGGGTCGAGACCAGATCGTCAAAGGCGGCACGTTCGAATGCCTGCCCCATGTCAAAAGGCAAAAGCTGCGCCGCTTCAACACAATCCACGATCCGGGCCGGGGCGGGCAGGCGCCCCCCCTCGACCTGCGTGCGTGCCTGCGCGACCGCCCGGTGATAGGCGATGCCGTCCCGGACGCCCTCGGTCCGGTCCTGGCTGCGCAGCGGCGGCTGCCCGGCCAGCGCCTGCGCCCGCCGCAGGGCCGCAGCTTCCAGACCGTCTTCCACCACCTCGTCCAGAATGCCGAGGGCCAGCGCCTCTGCCGCAGAAACCGGTTTGCCGTCGAGCATCATCCGCAGCGCGTGTTCCGCGCCGATCAGACGTGGCAGCCGTTGCGTGCCACCCGCCCCCGGCAGAATGCCCAGCGTCACCTCGGGGAAGCCGACCCGCGCCGAGGCCAGCGCCACCCGTGAATGCGCGGCCAGCGCGAGTTCCAGCCCCCCCCCGAGCGCCGTGCCATGGATGGCGGCAATCACCGGCTTGGGACAGGCTTCGATCCGGTCACAAAGGTCCGGCAAGGCAGGCTCTGCCGGTGGCAGGCCAAATTCCGTGATATCGGCCCCGACCGGAAAACTGCGCCCCTCGGCCCGCAGGACCAGAGCACTGACATCGGGATTGGCCTCTGCATCGCGTAGCGCCGCAAGGATCGCGCGGCGCAGGCCTGCACCCAGCGCATTGACCGGGGCAGCATCCAGCACCAGAACCGCAACCGAACCCTCAAGCTCCAGCCGCACCGGATGTCCGCTGTCCGTCATACCTGCCCCCTTGCGATTAGGGGCAGTAAGCCCCCAAACGGGGCGTTTGACAATCCCGCCAGCCGCGTTTTGCTGTCAAACCAAGCTGTTGGCCCTGCTTTCGGCATCAGACCGCCCGCGCGGCGGCGGCGCGGCGCGTCAAACCGGCATATTGTCGAAACCGGCCTCTATCTCTTCCTGCTCGGCCGCGCGCTCGGCTGCGGTTTTCGGTGTGATCGGCGCCAGTGGCATCATAGCCGTGGGCAAGACCCCGATCAGCGCCTGCATTTCGGCGAAAAGCCCCATCAGCCCCTGTTCACGGGCGGCCTGCTGCTTGTCAGTCATTGCTTCCTCCCTCGGGTCACACCGCGCATGCGCGGCAGAAAGGCGTGAAGGGCACGACATCCAGCCGCTCCTGCCCGATCTCGGCGCCGCATTTCACGCAATATCCATATTCACCGGCCTCAATGCGGTGCAGCGCGGCCTCGATCATCCGCATTTCCTGCTGACCGGACAGACCGATGCCCTCCAGCACCTCATCCCCTTCCCGCTCGGTCGCCATTTCCTCCCAGTCGCGGGCATCATGGCTGTCGAGTTCAGTTTCGATGGCGGCAAGCCGCGCCTGCAATTGTGCCAGCCGACGTTCAAGCTGGGTCTTCCGGGTGGTGACAGGGATCATGGCAAGGCCTCCTCTTCGCGTAAGGGCAGTTTACGCCGCCAGCGCCCGCGCACCTTGATGCAAGTCAACAGAAATCACATTCAAATCTTGCAATGTATCAGTGCTGCATTATATCCTCCGCACAGACGCAGGAGACAGGCCGATGACCACACCGATGCAGCCGAAGGTGCATGCCTTCTTCGATGAGGCAACCAATACGATCACCTATGTCGTGCAGGAACCCGAGGGGCGGGCCTGTGCCGTGATCGACAGCGTTCTGGACTTCGACTATCCCTCCGGCCGGACCGACACCCGATCGGCGGATGCGGTGATCGCCTTCATCCGGGAACAAGGCCTTGATCTGAAGTGGGTTCTGGAAACCCATGTCCATGCCGACCACCTGTCGGCCGCGCCCTATATCCAGGAAGCTCTGGGCGGCCAGATCGGTATTGGCGACCGTATCACCGTGGTGCAGGAGACCTTTGGCAAGATCTTCAACGAAGGCACGCGCTTCCAGCGTGACGGGTCGCAGTTCGACAGGCTGTTCGTCGAGGGCGATACCTTCATGATCGGCCAGCTGCGCGGCGAAGTGCTGCATACCCCTGGCCATACGCCTGCCTGCCTGACCTATGTGATCGGCGATACGGCTTTTGTCGGCGACACGCTGTTCATGCCCGATTTCGGTACGGCGCGCTGCGATTTTCCCGGCGGATCGGCCGAAACGATGTACGATTCGGTGCAGAAGATTCTGAGCCTGCCGGATGCGACCCGCATTTTCGTCGGGCATGATTACAAGGCCCCCGGACGCGACGTCTATGCCTGGGAAAGCACGGTCGGTGCGCAGAAGGCCCTGAACATCCATGTCGGCGCCGGGAAAAGCCGCGAAGATTTCGTGCGAATGCGCACGACGCGCGATGCGACGCTGGCGATGCCGCGGCTGATCATCCCCTCGCTTCAGGTCAATATGCGGGCGGGCCAGATGCCGGAACCGGAAGACAACGGCGTCAGCTATCTGAAAGTGCCGGTCAACGGGCTTTAACCGGCCAGACCGCCAACTGATCGTTGCATGCAGGGAGTTTCGATGATTCCGACGGATTGGATATGGGGCCTGGTCGGCGGCCTTATGATCGGCAGCGCGGCCGGACTGTATCTGCTGGTGAACGGGCGCATCATGGGGGCGTCGGGCATTCTGGGTGGGCTGGTGGACGGCACCGGCCGCGACAGTATGGTTGAACGGCTGGCCTTCCTGTTCGGCGTGCTGGCCGTGCCGCCGCTGCTGGTGCCACTGTATCGGAGTGTGGACACCCATATTACCAGCAATCCGCTGGTCATCGTTGCGGCGGGCCTTCTGGTCGGCATCGGTACCCGGCTGGCGAATGGCTGCACCTCCGGGCACGGGGTCTGCGGCATCTCGCGTCTGGCGCCGCGCGGGCTGGCAGCGACAGCTTTCTACCTGCTGGGCGGGGCTGTCACCGTCTATCTTTTCCGGCATATTCTGGGGGTGATCTGAATGGCGCGCATTCCCGCGATGCCCGAACCGCGCGAGGTGGTGGCCTTTCTGGCGGGCGGGTTGTTCGGCTCGGGCCTGCTGGTTTCGGGCATGATCGACACGACCAAGGTGCAGGGCTGGCTGGATTTCTTCGGGGACTGGGATCCGACGCTGGCCTTCGTCCTGGGCGGGGCGGTGCTGCCGATGTTCTTCGTCTGGCGCATCGCAGAACGACGGGGCGTCTCGGTCTTCGGCGATCTGATTCCGGCACGCACACCGCCCCGGCTGGACGGGCCTCTGATCTGGGGCTCGCTGCTGTTTGGCGCGGGCTGGGGTCTGGCAGGCCTTTGCCCCGGCCCGGCACTGGCCTCTTTTGCCCTCGGCGGCTGGGGCGGAGCACTCTTCTTTCTGGCGATGGTCTCGGGTATGGTCGTCACGCCTGCCATTCGCGCGTGGCTGTTTCGCCCCGCCGTCACCGACTGAGGACCGACCATGGATATCCGTGCCCTGACTCCGACCTATGCCGTCTCGCCGCAGATCAGCCCCGGCGACCTGCCTGCGATCAAGGCGGCGGGCTATGTGACCGTGGTCGACAACCGCCCCGATGCCGAGATCCCTTCGGACCTGCATACTGACAACATGCGCGCGGCAGCCGAGGCGCTGGGGCTGGAGTTCATCGCAAATCCGGTGATCGGCGGCGCGATCACCGAAGAGAACATCTCGGCCCAGCGTGACGCCATCGATGCGGCCAGGGGCCCGGTCTTTGCCTATTGCGCTTCGGGCAACCGTTCGTCGGTGGTCTGGGCGCTGGCTCATGCCGGGCGTCTGCCCGCAGATGAGCTGATCGGGATTCCCGCACGCTTCGGCTATACGCTGGAATGGCTGCGCCCGACGCTGGAAAACGCCTGAGCCTGCTTTGCCTCGACCGGCGTAAAGACGGTGCAGGTATCGCAGAATCGCAAGAACCCCGATCAGCATGGCTAGCCTGTCCCGGTCAGGGGCAGGATGGATGCTGCGGATTCCTGAGGGAGTGAGGCGGCAAGCGGTGCGGCTCCGCCTTCGCTGAGCGCGGTCAGGCGCACGGCCCGCATACCCCGGTTCTGCCCCAGACGGCCCTGCCCGGCCACCTGGCCATTACCACCCTCCAGACGAATCTGGTCGATCTGTGCGCCGGGCAGAGGCAAAACCCCGCCGGGCGCAAGGCGCAGCACCTCGTTCAGGGGCAGGGTCACCCGGCAAAGGACAGCCTCAACCACCGCTTCGGCTTCGGCCAGACGGTCCGCCAGCGCCGCGGTGAAACCCGGCCCCTCCATCGGGTCGGGCGCGGGCAGCGGCGTCTTGCGCTGCGGGCGACGGCCATGCCCTTCGGCCGGAAGGGCAAGGATCACCCGCCCCTCGCGCCCGGCGGCAAAACGCAGATCACAGGTCAGCACCTTGAACGGCGCATCCTCCAGCATCAGGGCCAGAGGCCGCGGCTCATCCAGATAGGAGGCGTAGCGAAACCCGTCCGTCCAGACCAGATCCTCTTCCGTCAGCAGCGCCTCTTCCAGCGCGGCCAGCGCGGCATCGACCCAGTCCGCCACCATGGCGGCATCGGTCCGTGTCGGGCGGCGCGGCGCAGCCGACTGGGGCGCGACATGCCCCAGCGTCTGCACCTCGATCAGCGCGGCCAGCAGGCCGGAATCCAGCACCATCACCCCTGTGGCCTCGCGCGGGCCTTCCAGAATCGCGATCAGGGCCAGATCAGGCGGCTGCTCCAGCAGTTCCGCCAGAGAGAACCGATGCGCGGCCAGACCCGACACGGTCAGGTCGCAGCCCAGCCTTTCGCGCGCGGCCCGCGCCAGCGCCAGCGGCAGCGCACGTTCCACACCGCCATCGGGCAGCCGCGCCGCCTGCGCCCCTGCCAGTTTGCGCCTGATGACCCCCTGATCCACGGTTGTTCCCCTTGTCTTCCGCCTCTACCCTCTCAGCAGAGGCTTACCAAAGGGTTACGCCGCCTCGGCCAGTGGCGGTTTTTCCAGGCGCAGCGGCATGGAGACACGGAAGGCCGCCCCGCCCTGCCCCGGCAGATAGGTAATGGTGCCGCCCAGATTGGCCATAACCTCGCGGCAGATCGCAAGGCCAAGCCCCGCGCCGCCGGCGCGGGTCTGATCGGTCAGGCGGGCGAATTTCTCGAAGATCAGCGCCTGCTTGTCTTTCGGGATGCCCGAGCCGTTGTCGATGAAATCCACCAGCACCCGCCCGCCGCGCTGGCGCACCACGATCCGCAGTTCAGGGCGCATGGCGTCACAGTATTTGCGGCTGTTAGAGATCAGGTTGATGAACACCTGCGCCAGCCGGTCAGGATCCGTGCGCAGGAATATCGCCTCGGCGGGCAGGTCGCGGTGAATGAGAAAGTCACGCTCGGGCCGGGTCTGGGCGGCGGCGCGCAGCGAACGGTCCAGCAGTTCCGACAGGTTGGCCAGCTTCAGGTCAAGCTGCACGGTGCCGTTTTCCAGCACACTCAGATCCAGCAGGTCATCCAGCAACCGGGTCAGGCGGATCGCCTCTTCATGGATGATGCCCGCATATTTCTCGGACATGCCCTCGGGCATGCCGCCTTCCATCATGATTTCGGAAAATGCCCGGATCGAGGTCATCGGCGTGCGGAGTTCATGGCTGATCTGACTGAGGAAAGCATCTTTCTGCACGGAAAGCTGGGTCAGCTTCTCGTTCGCCTCGCGCAATTGCCGGGCAGTGCGTTCCAGTTCGGCGCGCTGCGATTCCAGCTGACTGGAATATTCCATGATCTGCGCGGTTTCATCGGCCACCCGCATCAGATCATCCACTGTCACCCGCGCCCGCCCCGCGAGTTCGGAAATCATCGCATGGGCTGCCGCCGCACCGACGGACCCCGCCAGTTGCCGCTCCAGCGCGGCCAGAAAGGCGGGCGAAGGGTCGGGCAGATAACCGGCCTTGCCCTGCGCGCGGGCCTGTTCCTCGAAGAAAGTCAGTGCGGGTTCGTCGCCCAGAATGCGCTGCGCCATGATCAGCAGCGATTCCGGCTCGGCCAGACCATCGCCCCATCCGCGCAGTTCCGCCCGTTCGGTGTCAAAGACATAGACGAAGGCCAGACCCTGCGCCCGCTCGATGGGGGTCGGGAAGCTGAGCAGTGAGCCGATGGTGAAGGCGGCAGTGTTAAAGGACAGGCTCCAGAACAGGGCATGGATCAGCGGGTCCATGCCCTCCACCCCGAACAGCGCGCGGGGGCGCAGCCAGCCGATACCGAACGGACCATTGAGAAACACATCCAGCGGCAGGATGGCGCCGGGGCCGAAGCTGGGCAGGAACAGCGTGTAGGCCCAGACCACGAAGCCGATCAGCAGCCCCGCCGCCGCCCCGATCCGCGTGGCGCCCCGCCAGAAGATGCCGCCCAGCATGGCAGGCAGCATCTGCGCCACGCCAACGAAGGAAATCAGCCCGATGGCGGCCAGGGCAGCAGACCCGCCGGACAGCGCGAAATACAGATAGCCCAGCCCCAGCACAGCCGCGATGGACAGCCGCCGCGACATCAGCACCAGCCGCCGCACATCGCCGGAGACGGATTTCGCAGGCCGCAGCCGCAGCCAGAGCGGCATGACGATATGGTTCGACACCATGGTCGCCAGCGCGATGGAAGCGACGATCACCATGGAGGTGGCCGAGGAAAATCCGCCAAGGAAGGCCAGCATGGCAAGCCCGCCCTGCCCCTGGCTCAGCGGCACGGTCAGCACGAAAAGATCGGGATTCGCCCCCACCGGCAGCAGACCGAGGCCCACCACCGCGATCGGCACGACAAACAGGCTCATCGCCAGCAGATACAGCGGGAAGGCCCAGCTTGCGGTGCCAAGGAACCGCTCGTCACTGTTTTCGACCACCAGCACCTGAAACATGCGCGGCAGGGTAATGACGGCGGCGGCCGACAGGAAGGTCAGCCCTGCCCAGCGCGAGGGCACCAGATCCCAGTCGGCAATGGCCGAGGCATTGATGCGGGCGGCGATATCCACCGGCCCGTCCGCCACGACCCAGACGACGAAAATGCCCACCGTCACCAGCGCCACCAGCTTCACCACCGCCTCGACCGCGATGGCGGCCACGACGCCGGTATGCTGTTCATTGGCATCAAGGTTGCGGGTGCCGAACAGGATGGTGAACAGCGCAAGCCCCCCCGCGACCCACAGCGCTGTGGAATTGGTGTCGGGGATCATCCAGGCATAGGTGCCAGGCTGCGCGAAGACACCGAAGCTGAGCGTCACCGATTGCAGTTGCAGTGCGATATAGGGCGTGGCCGCGACCACGCAGATCATGGTGACGATCACCCCGAGCGCGTTCGACTTGCCATAACGGCTGGAGATCATGTCGGCGATGGAGGTCACGCGCTCGGTCCGGCCGATGCGCACCAGCTTGCGCAGCACCCACCACCAGCCGACGAAGACCAGCGTCGGGCCAAGGTAGATCGTCAGATACTCCAGCCCCGACCGCGCCGCATAGCCGACGGCGCCATAAAAGGTCCAGGCCGTACAGTAGATGCTGAGCGACAGCGTGTAGACCAGCGGAGACCGCAGCCAGCGGGCGCGGCCCCGCTCGGCCCGCCGTTCGGCCAGAAAAGCCACAAGAAACAGGAAGATCACATAGGTGAGGCAGGCCAGGACCAGCAGGTTGAAGGGCATCAGCCGCGCCCCTCGCCGCCTTCGGTGCCCGGCTCTTCCTCCTGCGCGCCAAGGCCGCGCGCCATCAGCGCCGCCACCACGATCAGCCCGAACCAGACGACAAACAGATAGGCGCCGTCCACCGCCGTATCCCGCGCCTCGGTCTCTGCCGGAGCCCAGAGGATCGGCAGCAGGAACAGGAAGGCCCCGGCCACCGGCAGCAGCCGGGCCGCATCGCGCATCCGCCGCAGGCGATAGCTGCGCCGAGCCAGAAAGACCGGGCCGCGCGGTCTCATGCCACGCCCAGCAGGGACCGGGCCGCCGCCACGAATTCGGTATTGGAGAAAGGTTTCGCCATGAACAGGCTGGCCCCCGCGCGCTCGGCCGCCTCGCGGTCGCGGCCCTGCCCCTTGGCGGTCAGCATCATCACCGGCAGTTCCGCCGTTGCCGGATCGGCGCGCAGGGACTGAAGGATTTCCAGCCCTGACCGGCCCGGCAGCATGAGATCGAGGATCACCAGATCCGGTCTGCGGGCGCGCACCTCAGCCTCGGCCACGCCACCGTCTCCCAGGGTCGTTACCTGCCAGCCCTCGCGGTTCAGCAGGAAGCGGATCGCCTCGGCGATATTCGGCTCGTCCTCGATCAGCATGGCGTGATGAGTCACGGCACCTCCCCTGGTCGCGCTGGCGCCTCCCCGCGCCTGCCCCGACTATCGGCGGAAATCCCCGCCGTGTCAAAAGCCGCGACGGGGAAGCGGCTATGACTTTGGCATCGGTCAGCCGCGCAGGCCGGTCACTTCGCTGACGATGGGCGCCTCGCGCCGGGCCGGGCAGCCGGGCTCGGGGCAGATGCGGCAGG